>JABWBV010000569.1 GCA_013359445.1 Anaerolineales bacterium
CTGTCTCCGGCGACCGTATTGCCGACGTCCTCGAAACCGACCCGGTGATCAAAGACCCCGCGGCCCCCAAAGTGTTGAACGGCCAATTCAAAGGCGAGATCGAATTCCGCAATGTCTCCTTCCGCTATCCCGGTGCGGACGCCGATGTTTTGCACGACATCACCTTCACCGCCCATCCGGGGGAAACGACCGCTTTCATCGGTTCGACGGGGTCGGGCAAGTCCACCATCGTCAACCTGATCCCGCGTTTTTATGATGTGACGGACGGAAAAATCCTGGTGGATGGGATAGACATTCGCGAGGTGACCCAGCACAGCCTCCGGGATAAGATCGGGTACGTGCCCCAAAAGGGGACGCTGTTCTCCGGTACGGTGGAGAGCAATCTGCGGTACGCGGAAGAAAACGCCAGTGAAGAGGCCATCCGCGAGGCCCTGGACATCGCCCAGGCGACGGAGTTTGTCTTCGCCAATCCCGATGGGGTGAAAGCGGAAATCGCCCAAAAAGGGACGAACGTCTCCGGCGGGCAACGCCAACGCCTTTCGATTGCCCGTGCCCTGGTCAAAAAGCCGCCCATCTACATCTTCGATGACACTTTCTCCGCGCTGGACTTCCGCACGGACGCCGCTCTCCGCCGCGCCCTGCACGAAAAAACCGGGGACAGCACCTTGCTCGTCGTCACCCAACGCGTTTCGACAGTCAAAAATGCCGAACAAATCATCGTTCTCGATGAAGGCCGCGTGGTGGGCAAAGGTACCCACCACGAACTTATGGAAAACTGTGAAACTTATCAAGAAATCGCGCTCTCGCAATTGAGCATGGAGGAGCTATCATGATGCATCGTGGAGGTCCCGCCGCCGGTGGCCCAATGGCCGCCATGCGAAAAGGGGATAAAGCCAAAAATTTCAAACCCACCATGGCGAAACTCATCCGCTATCTGGATGCGTACCGCTTGCAAATCATTGTCGTGATTGTGTTTGCCATTGCATCCACGATCTTCAACATCGTCGGCCCGAAGGTGTTGGGTAAGGCGACCACCAAACTCTTTGAAGGCGTAGTGGCCGAAATTGCCGGAACGGGTTCGATTGACTTTGACTACATTGGCCGCATTCTGTTGATGATGCTGGGTTTGTACCTGGTTTCGTCCCTGTTTGCCTACATCATGGGCTGGATCATGGCAAACGTCTCGACCGACATCTCGTACCGGTTTCGCCAGGACATCTCGCAAAAGGTCAACCGCCTGCCTCTGAAATACTTTGATGGCACCACCCACGGCGAAGTCCTCTCCCGGATCACCAACGACGTGGACACCGTCAACCAGACCCTCAGCCAAAGCCTGACGCAGATCATCACCTCGGTGGTGACGGTCATTGGCGTACTCGTGATGATGTTCTCCATCAGTTGGGCGATGACGGTGGTCTCACTGCTTGTGATTCCGCTTTCATTGGCGTTTGTGGCGTTCATCGTCAAACGCTCGCAGGTGTACTTCCAGGAACAGCAAGCCTTCCTGGGGCACGTCAATGGGCATGTCGAAGAAATGTTCGGCGGACATCAGGTGATGAAAGCGTTCAACGGGGAAGAACGGAGTATCCAGAAATTTGAAGAATTCACCTCCCAACTGTACAACGTTGCCTGGAAATCACAATTCCTTTCCGGGTTGATGATGCCGGTGATGAACTTTATCGGTAATCTGGGATACGTCGCCGTGGTGGTGATGGGTGGCTACCTGACCATCCGCAACGCCATCACCGTCGGCGACATTCAAGCGTTCATCCAGTACGTGCGCTCGTTCAACCAACCTCTCATGCAGTTGGCGAACATCTCGAACGTTCTCCAGCAGACTGCCGCCGCCGCCGAGCGTGTGTTTGAATTCCTCGAAGAACCCGAAGAAGTGAAAGAAACCGAGCATCCCGTCCAACTCGAAAAAGTGGAAGGGCACGTCGAATTCAAAAACGTCCAATTCGGTTACAACCCCGAAAAACCCGTGATCAAGCACCTGAACGCCGAGGCCAAACCCGGCCAAAAGGTCGCCATCGTCGGCCCGACCGGGGCGGGCAAAACCACCATCGTCAAACTGCTCATGCGATTTTACGATGTCAACGACGGCGCCATCCTGGTAGATGGGCACGACATCCGCGAGTTCACCCGCAAAGATTTGCGCAAATGGTTCGGGATGGTTCTGCAAGACACCTGGCTCTACAACGGCAGTATCATGGAAAACATCCGCTACGGACGCCCCGGTGCGACGGATGAGGAAGTGATCGAGGCCGCGAAAGCCGCCCACGTCGATCACTTCGTCCATACCCTGCCCGAAGGGTACAACATGGTCATCAATGAGGAGATCACCAACATCTCCCAGGGCCAGATGCAACTCCTCACCATCGCCCGTGCCGTGCTCGCCGACCCGCGCATCCTCATCCTCGATGAGGCCACCAGTTCCGTGGACACCCGCACCGAAGTCCTGATCCAAAAAGCAATGGATCGCTTGATGGTAGGCCGCACCAGTTTCATCATCGCCCACCGTCTCTCCACCATCCGCAACGCCGACCTGATCCTGGTCATGCGCGACGGCGATATTGTGGAGCAAGGGAAACATGCAGAACTACTGGAAAAGGGTGGGTTTTATGCGGAGTTGTATAACAGTCAGTTTGAGCGGTCGGAACAGACTGAGGATGTGGTGGTTGAGTTGAATGGAAAGGGGAAGCGAATGGCTGTGGGGGTGATGGGGGATTGAGGGGAGGTTGAGGAAATGAAAACGCCGGAGGTGGTCTCCGGCGTTTTTTTTGATTACATCTGCTAGATTTCATTTGTTCATTATCTTAACAAGGAAAACTTTCACTCCAAATCTGAAAATAGTTATACTCTTGGATACTTCCGTCCTTGATTGACAACCCCAGATGAGTGGCGTTTTCCGCACGCTTCGACTGCGCTGGACATTAATAGGCCGGGAGATCGTTGGATGCCCCGCTCCGCTCAGCGTGCTGCGTATTAGTTAAGTGGTAGCATCCTGAGCGGAACGGGAAGTTACTCTGATGCGCGAGTACGTTTTGTCCAGTGCAGTCGAAGGATGCGGGGAAGAGCAGTAGTCGCCAATTTCCCCGCACGCTTCGACTGTGCTGGAGATGAGTAGGCCGTACTTATTTTGAGAGCCTTGAATAAAGCTGGCCTAAAGCTGTCTGACATCAAAATTTGGCAATTCCCCTTTATCCGGCGAGCCAATCCAACAAGGTATTATTGAAGGTTTGAGCATGTTCCACCATCGGGAGGTGTTTGCAGTGCTCGAAAATATTCAGGCGCATTGTGGGGATTCTTTTGGCCAGGGATTCGGCATGAGCTACGGGAACAATCGGGTCTTCTCGGCCCCACAAGAGCAAGAGGGGTTTGGAAAATTGAGTCAAGCCCCGGATGTTATATTCGTAGATGGCCTTTTTCTGCCCCAGCAAGTTGGAAAAGGCGCGCAAGGTTTTGAAGAGCGTCGTTTGCGCGGAGGGTTGCGTAGCCATTTGGACTTGTACATCAATCATCGGCTCATCGATCAAAGACGGGTCATACACAAGATTTTTGAGAAACATCTTGATGCCCGCGCGACTGGGGGACATCAGTTTCTCACCGAGCCAGGGGATCGTGAGAATGCGGGTCGGGAGGTCCGCTTCTTTGCCCAACCCTGCGCTGGATACCAGCGTCAACTTGTCCACCATTTGGGGGTAACGAATGGCAAACTGCGTGGAAACCGCACCACCAAGCGAGTGGCCGACCACGTGAGCATGTTCAAGCCCCAGGGTTTGAAGAAATTCGTGAACAAACTCCGCAAAATATTCCATCGTATACGGAGCGTTCAAGGGTTTGTCGCTCAGGCCGTGCCCCGGCAGGTCGAGGGCGTAAACGCGATGATGCATCGCCAGCGTTTCAAAATTCTGGTTCCAGTTTTCGGCATACCCGCCCAACCCATGAATTAAAACAACGTCTGTTCCGCGCGTGCCTTCCGCCCAATACCGCGTATGGATAGTGCCAACCTTGATGGAACGGTTTTCTACAGTCATCTCTTGTTCTCCTTTAATCAATCACGATGTTACGCTTGGCGCGCCGCATATCCGAGTAATTTGTAGGCCTCCACTGCCATCACCCCTTCGAAACAGTCGGGGGTGGCCGGACGGTCACGCACGAGTTCGATCGGGGTTCCGCTTTCTTTTAAATCGCCCAACATCAAAATCTGAAATAAGCCCACCTGGAACGCGGCAAAAGCGGTGTAGCCCAACCGAACCTCTTGTGCTTCGACGTGACAGCCACTGTCCCGCAATCCATCGAGATAACTTTCGAACAAGGCTCCGTCCACTTCCTTGGGGGCGACTTCTTTCAGGTTGTTTTGAGCGCCAAAAACCAACTGCCCCAGGTCTGCCCCAACAGGTGAAATGCCTGCTAACGCCCAATCGAGGGCAACGGTTTGGGTCTGGCCGTGGGGTAACTCGCGGGACATAAAATTGGTGGGATAGGTATCGCCATGGC
>JABWBV010000570.1 GCA_013359445.1 Anaerolineales bacterium
TGACCAGATGGCCCTCCCACCCTGCCACCTGCTTTTTCAATTTTACGTCGCCCACGGACGGCTCTCCTGCCAACTCTACCAACGCTCGGCAGACGTTTTTTTGGGCGTCCCCTTCAACATTGCCTCCTATGCCCTCCTCACAATGATGATGGCACAGGTTTGCGATTTGGCTCCGGGCGACTTTGTCCACACATTTGGCGATACGCACCTCTACACCAACCACCTCGAACAAGCACGGCTCCAACTGACCCGCACCCCCTACACCCCCCCCGCCATGTGGCTCAACCCTGCCATCAAAGACCTCTTTGCCTTCACCTACGCAGACTTTGAACTCCGCCACTATCAAGCCCATCCCCACATCAAAGCCGACGTATCCGTGTAATGATTGCGTGATTTGCTGGTTTGCTGATTTGTATGCTCATCTCCCTCATCGTCGCCCTCGATCAAAACCGCGGCATCGGCAAAGATAATCGCATCCCCTGGCGCTTACCCGCCGACCTGAAAAACTTCAAAACCCTGACCCTCGGCCACCACCTGATCGTGGGGCGGAAAACTGCCGAATCCATCGGACGCCCCTTGCCGGGCCGCGCGGGGGTGCTGATCACCCGCGCAGGGGACTTCACCCTGACGGGGTGGGAAACCGTCCACTCACTCGCAGAAGCCCTCACCCTCACCCGTCACCGCGGCGAGACGGAAGCGTTCATCGGTGGGGGCGCCGAAATTTACAGCCAAAGCCTCCCCCTCGCCGACCGTATCTACCTGACCCGTGTTCACACCACCGTACCTGCAGACACTTTTTTTCCTGCCTTTGACGAAACCGCGTGGCTCGTCCGAGAAAACCGGGAGCACCCTGCGGATGAGAAGAATGAGTTTGCTTTTACGTTTCAGCTATGGGAGCGGCGCCCCTCAGGAGCGGCATGAAATTTTCTGAAGCCATCACCTTTTTCTACACACATGATCTGCCAAAGACCCGGCATTTTTACGAACAGATTTTGGGGTTGGCGCGGGTCGTCGATCAGGGGGATTGTGTCATTTGGCGGGTGAGCGCGGAAAGTTTTTTGGGGTTTTGCCAGCGCGCAAATGCCCCGGACAAACCGGAAGGGGTCATCTTCACCTTCGTGACAGACGCGGTGGATGACTGGGCAAACCACCTGCGCGCCAACGGGATCACGCTCGAGAAGGAACCAGCGCTGACCGAACGGTATGGGATTTACAATTGCTTTTTCCGCGATCCGAACGGGTACCTGTTAGAAATTCAACGGTTTTTAGACCCCCACTGGGCGGGCTAAACTTCCATTCGCCCGCCCCCTTCGACCCACTCTTCCCAAAACATCTGCCGGGGGAAATACGCCAGCATCGCCACCAGCGCGCCTCCCCACAACACATAAAACGCCCATCGCACCCCCAACATCAGAAAAATGACGATCCCCAAAATGGCAGGCGCTTGGGCCACGGCCAACGATAGGATCGTGATCACCCGCATCCGGGAGATCAAATTTGCGGGCGTGGCACCAGGCCGTTCGGCCAAAAACCCCCGCCGAAAGAAAGGCAAAAACAGCAAATCAGCCAGGCCAGTCACCAGCAAGACATACACAAACGGCGATGAAAAGCTATCGTCCCCGGCAAAACCAGTGAAGGGGACAAACCAATGGATTATCTCCACCACTACGGCCACAATAAACAGACTCCCCAACATTGCTATCGCAAGCCATCGCAGACGGGTGAAAGTGGTCTCAAATAATTCACGGGTTTTGTAATCCAACATTCGGAGCCTCCTGACGCAAATGAATAAGTGAGTTGCTAAAGATCAGCCAACGCGTTGCCCCCTTGATTTTCCACAAATGCACCCCCGTATCCCCTGTCATCAACCAAAACCCTGTCTGAAAGGGCAGGTTCATAAAACAGTGAAACAACTGGCTAATGATACCCCCATGTGCGACAATGGCGATACGCTGGGATTCCGGGGTTTGGTGTTCGAGCCGCGACCAAACGGACGCCGCGCGTGCCCGGAACTCGATATCGGTCTCTCCACCGGGAACGGATTCGTGGAGTTTGCGCGGTTCGGCGGGGGTAGGATATTTTCGATCAGCCTCTTCTCGCAATAGGCCCGCTAAAACGCCATTATTCCACTCCATTAAGTCTGGTTCCAAATGAATGGGCACATGAACCTGGGTGGCAATGATTTGTGCGGTTTCGGCGGCGCGGATTAACGGGCTGGCGTAGATCGCGTCGGGGCGGTAGTGCGTCGCGAGCCACCGGGCCAACTGTGCGGCCTGGGCACGCCCCTCGGCGGTGAGGGGGAAATCCGCGCGGCCTTCGTATCGGTCTTCGAGATCGGCCTGGGATTGGCCGTGTCGTATGATCAAAAATTCAGGCATCTGCTATTCTCCGTAAACGACAAAGGGTAAAAAGATGGGCCAAAGGTTTTTCCTGGGCGAGGGGGTTGGGGTTATGGTGGGCGTCACCGGGGTGGCGGTGGGGCCGGGGGTAGTGCGCGGGAGTTGGATAATCTGCCCCGGAAGAATGAGATCGTATTCGGAAACTTCTGGATTAGCGGCAACTAAGGCCTCATAGGCATAACCCGTCTGCCAGCTAATATACCAAAAGCTGTCGCACAGCCCAACGACCCAGTTTTCTCCATCCAGGAAGCCGTGGGTGCAGGGATCAGGGGTGGATGTTTGGGTGGGCGTTGGGGTGGGGGATGGGGTGACCGTGGGGGTGCGGGTGGCCGTGGAGGTCGCGGTGGGGGTGGGGGTCGCAAAACGATTGTTCAGCAGGGGGACGGGGGTGAGCAGATTCGTTTCGACGGTGGCAAACCGATCCAGGGCTTCGCTTTTGGAGTTTTCTTGATCCCAGATCACTTCGGAAATAATGAGGACTTGGGGCGGGGGCATTAAGGTCCCGAACGGATCGGGGCTGTAATCGGCTTGCCCTGGCTCGCCAATGCTGATGTCCAGGTACTCGTTGACGGGCGGGTGGCGGGTCTGATCTTGGACGATGAAAACCAAGAGAAAGAGGCTTGCGGCAATACTGACCAAGAGCAAATAGCGAAGTTCCTGGTGGGTGACTTTACGCATTCGGTTCATCTTGGTCAGGCCCTTCGCTTTTCAGGGTTTTTAACATTTGGAAGAACATCTCGACGACCGCCGGGTCAAAATGCTGGCCTTTTTCCTGGTGGATCAGGGCGGTGACTTTTTCCACACTCATGGAGGCGCGATATGGGCGGTTGGATAATAAAGCATCCCAATAATCCACAATCGAAAAGATACGCGCGGGCAGGGGGATTTCTTCTCCTTTGAGGCCGGAAGGATAGCCTGAGCCATCCCATTTTTCATGATGATATTTGGGAATATCCAGGGCTGGTTGCAAAAATGGGATGTTTTTTAGCATTTCGACGGCGTAAGTCGGATGCTGGCGCATGATTTGCCATTCTTCTTCGGTTAATTTTCCCGGTTTGAGAAGAATGCTATCTGGAATCGCCATTTTGCCAATGTCGTGCAACAACGCTCCCCGGCGGATATGGACGATTTGTTTTTTATCTACGCCCATCATTTCCGCGAGGCGGACGGTGAGCGCGGTCACGCGTTGGGAGTGGCCTTCCGTTTCGCCGTCGCGCAATTCCAGCGCTTTGGCCCACCCCAACAGGGTGCGGTCATACGCGGTGACGATGTCTGTACGCGCGTTCTTTAATCGCCCTACCATTTTGTTAAATTCTGTGGTCAAAGCGGCCACTTCATCATGCCCGACGGGTTCAACCGCGACGGCAAAATTTCCCTGGGAGACTTTGATCGCCGCTTGTTGTAAATTCACAATAGGTCGAGAAAAGCGTTGGGCAATGAAAAGTCCCACTTCCAACACCATAAACAACACAATCGCCGCCCAAATTAGCACTTGAATCCAGGTCTGTTGGCTCAGACGGACCAAAAAATTTTCGGCAAACGCCACGCCTAACACCCCATAATCGCGCTCGCCCCGCACATTCCAGGCGCTCAAGATCTGCCGATACGGAATGTCGGCAAGGGTGACACGCCGCATAAACGTTTCGTCCTCCTGACGGGACAGCACCTCCGTGGCGAGTTCGGTGGAGATTTCATTCTCGTCCAAAAAGGTTGAGGCCAGGTGCCGCCCGTCCAGATCGTAGAGGGTGATTTGCGCCAGGGTGGCTTCGCGCATCCCGCGAATGAGCGTATCTAACCGCCGTCCCACCAAAACCGCGCCGACGAGTTCCCCATGATGATTAAAAACAGGCCCCGCAATCCATAAAAATTGTTCTTCATCCAACCTCATCAAACCCGTAAATTTATTCCCTAGCGCGTCCGTTTCTTGCTTCAGAGTTGCTTGCACAAAGGTTTGTTGCCGAAAGGTTTCTGCCCCACTGACAAAATCAAATTCCTCCTTTTCTACCGTACATTGACAATTAGTAGGTCTGGTTGCAGCCGAAAATAGACCTGGAAAGGTAAACCTTGCTTCAAGGTATAGGTGAGCCAGTCGAGA
>JABWBV010000571.1 GCA_013359445.1 Anaerolineales bacterium
CAACTGTTACCAAACCTACAGTCAAAACTTCTACGGCGGCGACTTGCAGGGCATCATTGACAAACTAGACTACTTCGTTAGCCTGGAAGTGACTGTGTTGTACCTGAACCCCATCTTTGAGTCCCCCTCCAACCACAAATACGACACTACCGACTATCTGCAAATTGACGACAACTTTGGCGATCTGGCCTTGTTCCAAGAGTTGGTGGACGAGGCAGATGCGCGGGGCATTAAAGTGGTATTGGACGGCGTGTTTAACCATACCTCTTCCGATAGCATCTATTTTGACCGCTATGTCCGTTACCCAGCACCAGATGGAGCTTGTGAGAATGTCACTAGCCCTTACCGGGACTGGTTCTATTTCTCGGCGGCCAACCCGCCAGGGACTGGGACGTGCGCGGGCGACACCGATTACACCTCCTGGTTTGGCTTCGATAGCTTGCCAAAGCTCAATTCCACTAATCAAGACGTGCGCGATTTGATTTGGGCAGGCGGGCCGTCGGCAGTGGCGCGTTACTGGGTAGACCAGGGGGCGGCTGGCTGGCGGTTGGATGTAGGCGGGGATGTTGACCCTGGTGTTACCAATGACCCGGCTAATGATTATTGGGAAGGGTTCAGAACGGCCGTTCACGCTGCCGACCCCGATGCCTATATTGTGGGTGAGGAGTGGAACGTGGCAACTGCCTGGACGCTCGGCCAGGAGTGGGATGACACCATGAACTACCAATTTAGTTCGGCCGTTCTTAGTTTCTGGCGCGACACCCCCTTTGTAGACAACGACCACAACTCCGGCAGTTCCGCGGGTATCCTCAACCCCCTCACCCCCACCCAACTCAACGAGGGCCTGTTGAACTGGATCGAACGCTACCCGCCCGAAGCGCTGGCCGCGATGATGAACCTGCTCGGTAGCCACGACACCAACCGTCCGCTGTTCATGCTCGATCACAACGCCGCCCTCGGCACGGACGACACCCTGCTCGATAACCCCAACTACGATTGGAGCGACCCCATCACCCGGCTCAAAGGCGTCATCCTACTGCAAATGACCCTCCCCGGCGCCCCTACCATCTACTACGGCGATGAAGTCGGCACCATCGGGCAGGTCAGTTGGGATGGTTCCACCTGGCAGGATGACCCCTACAATCGCCAACCCTTCCCCTGGCTGGATGAAACCGGTCTCCCGTTCTACACGCACCTGCAATCCCAAACCAACCAGGACGCCCTTTTCAACTACTATGCAACCCTGACCGCCGCCCGCAACAATCACCCCGCCCTCCGCACCGGTAGCTTTGACCCCCTCCTGGTGGACGACGCCAACAACCTCTACGCCTACGGGCGCAAGATGATGGACAATTCCGACGCCGGCATCGTCATCCTGAACCGCGCGGGCACCATTGCCAATCCGATTACCCAAACCGTCACCCTCGACCTCGCGGGCTACCTCCCCTTCGGCACAGATTTCACCGACATCCTGACCGAAGACGGATACGTCATTGATGCCAACGGCCTGATGACCGTAACCGTTCCGGGCGAAAGCGGTGTCATTCTCGTGCTGGACGAAGTGCTCCCCGCACCTCCAGCCTCCGTTACCGACCTCACCGTCACCGCCGAACGTGCGGAAGAACTCGACCTCGGATGGAGTGCGGCTCCGAATGCCACCAGCTACGACCTCTACCGCAGTACCCTCAGTGGTGGCGGCTACACCTTCGTAGCGAACACCGCCGGAACATCCTACACCGATACTGGCCTGGAAAACGCCGTCACGTACTACTACGTCGTCGTCAGCCGGGATGATGTCACCGGCGTCGTCAGCGCCCCCTCGAATGAAACCAGCGGCACCCCGCATCACGACCTTTCGACCGCGTGGTACAACCTGCAGTGGCCACCCACCATCATCCACACCATCAGCACTTTCACCCCGACCGAAAACATCTACGGGCAGTTGTGGATTGACGGGGCTACCGGCCCGAACGGCCCCGCGACAGGCATCACCGCCCAGATCGGGTACGCGTTCAGTGGAACCCTGCCCATCACCGGCACAGGTTGGGCATGGGTGGATATGCCTTACGACAGCCCACAGAATAACAACGACCAATTCGCAGGCAACCTCCTGCCCGATTACGTCGGCACCTACTGGTACGCCACCCGCTACAGCAGTGACGGCGGCCAAACCTGGTATTACGCCGATCTGGACGGTCCAGACTTTGACCCCACGCAAGCTGGCGTCATGCAGGTGATCCCCAGCAGTGATGTGACCCCGCCCGCCGCGCCGCAAAACCTGACCCTGGATGGCACCGCGACCAGTAGCATCAGCTTTAGTTGGGACGCCAACACCGATCCCGATCTGGCTGGATACGAAGTTTACCGCCAGGAAATCAGCACCACGCTCGGCATCCCGACCGCCTTCAGCCGCATCGCCCAACTCGATGCGAGCAACACCGCCTACACCGATCTGGGTGTCGTCGCCGATCACACCTACGAATACTACATCCTGGCATATGACACCAGTTTCAACCGTTCGGCAGGCTCGAACATTATCACTGGCACCGCCGAAGCGCGGATCGCCACCGTGGTGATGAATGTCACTGTCCCCGAAGGCACCCCCGGAACCGTCTTTATCGCGGGCAGTATCCCCGGCCAACCGCAGTGGGACCCCGGCGCGATTGCCATGACCCCCGGCATCTCCAACACCTGGACGATCACCTTCACCTTGCTCGACGGCGCGCAGTTTGAATACAAATATGCCCGTGGAAGTTGGGATAAGGTTGAAAAAGAAGCCGACGGCAATACCGAAGTTTCCAACCGGCAATTGACAGTGGAATACGGAGAAAATGGAGCGCAGGTTGTCAACGACACCGTGGCAAACTGGCGCGACCCATTCGTTGTGGCCACATCCCCAGTTGATGGCTCCTCGGGCGTTGCCCCCTCGACCGTCATCTCCGTGACCTGGAATCAGGCCATGGCCCCCACCACCGACTTCATCGTCTCCGGCTCCGAAGGCGTGATCTCCGGGACATATGCCTATGATCCTGGCTCATTCACCGTGGTCTTCTCCCCCACCATGCCCCTGGCCGATGGCGCAGAATATAGTGTTGAGGTCACAGGTCAGGTCGATGCGGGGGGTGACAACCAACAAGTACCTACAGAATTCAACTTCAGCACGGTTGGTGCAGACCTGAGTTTGATGATGACCGATTCATCTGACCCAGTGCTACTCGGAACCGTGTTCACCTACACCCTGACGGTGGACAACCTCGGCCCTGATCTTGCGCCCAACGTCGTGTTGACCCATACCCTTCCGACAGGGATCACCTATGTTTCGGATGACGGAGGCTGTACGGAAACGACAGGAGTGGTCACTTGTGCGCTGGGTGCGCTGGCAAATAGCACAAGTGTGAACATCGCTGTTATGGCAGAGCAAACTGGTACGTTCACCAGCACCGCCACCGCGACGTCTGATCTGGTTGATCCCGATCCTGGAAACAACGTCGCGATGACCAGCACGACCATCACCGCAGAAAGTGCCGATTTGTCTGTCGTGATTGCAGATAGTGCAGACCCGGTCAACGTGGGTGATATGGTGACGTATGTGATCACAATTACGAACAACGGCCCCGACGCCGCAACTGGTATCACGCTTGTGGACACGCTCCCCGCGGGGGTCGGGTACATCTCCGACGATGCCGGGTGTAGCGAAACGGCAGGGGTGATCACCTGCGCACTGGGTGACCTCGCGAGCGGTGGGTCAATTGCCATTCACATCACTGTTTCTGCCGATCAAGCAGGAACCTGGACAAACACAGCCAGTGTAACGTCTGAGGTCGCGGACCCGAATTCGGAAAATAACGTGGGCACGGAAGAAACCACGCTTCTCGAAGTCGTTCCGCCAACTTTTGAAATGTATTTCCCGTTGATCATGATCAACGGCTAAATACGCACCTTACACAAGCCAAAGTACGGCTTGTGTCTTACAAAACGTGGTTTGCCAGGTTTTTTTCCCGGCAAACCGCGTTTTTATTTTCCCCAGTTAATTTTCAGGGAGGAGTGAGGGCGGATATCCCCCAGATAATATGTAGGGCCGTATGCAACCTTCTTTGGGCAACGGCGTAAAAATAAGTAAACCTTAAACACAAACCTGTTTTATAAACTGGAGGCACACAATGACACTCACTGGTAAAAATTCTCTTCGACGTTCCCGCAAAGACCGCGTTTTGGCTGGTGTATGCGGTGGGTTAGGTGAATTCTTTGGGATTAGCCCGTTTTGGTTTCGGTTGCTATTCTTCATCTTATTCATCCCTGGTGGCGCACCCGGCCTGCTCCCTTACCTGCTTTTGTGGATCATTATTCCTAAAGACCGGTAAGGACAAAAAAGCCTCGCTATGTAGCGAGGCTTTTTAGGTGATTTTCTGGGGGGGTAATTCCAAAAGCGTAGAGAGGATCCTCCCCGAAAAAGGGATTAGGAATCAAAAGCAAACAGAGCCACAATTGTGGCTC
>JABWBV010000572.1 GCA_013359445.1 Anaerolineales bacterium
CTGATTACTATTTTATCGACTCGGCTATTTTAACCAACATCTCCGCAGATAGGGTCACTAATGTTTGATCTGCGTGGATAATTTCGTACAAAACCCCGTCCATTTCCCAACGGAGCATGTGAATTTTGGCTTCGGGGTCCCAATTCGCTTGCATCGTGGCGGTCATGTCGGGTTGGTCGGTCTGCAAATGATCCAAAACGGCAGGAATCCGCCACGCGCCAGCCACATACTCCCCCGGAATGATGTCCCCGGCAGGAGTGCGGATGTCCACAATTTGCACGACCGCCGTCGCCCCCACATTGCTTACGTTGATCCGGTTTTCCGCGGTTTGACTCTGGGTCAGGCGCAGGAATTTGCCGGGGATGGGGGAATGAAAGTCCAACAAAACCGCCTGTCGATCCGCATCGTAGCCCGCGCCATTGAACAGGAACCCTTCGGGGAGCCAATCCGGTTGATGAACGGCGAATCCCGCTTGCGCGGCGGCATCCGACACGGTCAGCGGAAATTGTTCGCTCGGGGGCTGAGGCGTGAGGACGATGGCTAGGGTGTCCTGATCGGCGCGTTCAAAAAAATCGGCGAACCGCCGGGCAATGCCGTTAAACGGGGGAATGGAAAAAAAGACGATCAGGACCCCGATCACTGCCAGGGTGGCGAACACGAGCCGCCGCACGCCCCCCCGCGGACGCCGTTGTTCGGGCGCGTTCCACGTCAAATTCGCCACCCGCGTACGCAGATGCTTCCCCGCCTGGGGTTGGACCTGCCCAAGCAAGGCCCCTATTTCATCTTCCGTTGGAACTTGATTCTTCATCATTCAAAATTCATTATTCACTCTTCAAAATTCTCATCCCACCGCTCCCGCAAACGGGCCAGCACCCGCCGGATATTTTGGGAAACGGTGTTTTCCGTCATGTTCACATGTTTGGCAATGTCCTGCACCGACCACCCTAGCATGTAACGGAGCACAAGCATTTCGCGTTGGTGGTCGGGCAAGGTGTGGAGCAATTGCCAGAGCCGACGGGTTTGTTCGCGTTGCAGGCTTTGGAGTTCGGGACTGGCCTCGGGCGCGGCGACGAGCGTTTCGTCCAGATCATCGGGAATACCGCGGAATTGGGTGCGGCGGTGGGTGTCAATGACCAGATTCCGGGCAATTTTGAGAAGCCAGCCAATGGCGGCGCTTTCATCGCCAAAAAAATTTTGACGCGCCTTCCAGGCCCGGGCAAACGTCTCGGCGGTCAGGTCTTCGACCTCCTGGAGAGGGCCGTTGTGCAACCCGTAAAGGTAACGGAAGACAAGGAGATGCACTCGTTCATAAAGTTGGCTGAACGCCTGAGGGTTTTCGTAAGGGGGCGGGGAGGGCGTTTTCAGCGGGCTGAACATCGGGCAGTTTTATAAAGAAACGAGAACGCAGAGAAAATGTGACAAGCATTTTTACCACGAATTCAGGGTGGCGATCAGAGCGATTGGAAAATGAGGCGCTACCGTTTTTGCTGTGAAATGTTCGGAATTTTGAAGGTGTTGGGGGATGTGCATCCCCCAACACCTTCAAAATTCCGGTTTCCTACACACTCTTTCCGGTAGAGCCAAAAATGAGAAATGCTTGACAAGCAAAACCATTCCCGATATTATCATGTTACCGGTCACGTGACCGGTAACACAGCCGAACTTCAGGAGTAACGCATGGCCCGATCCCAACCCACCATCCGGGATGTTGCCGCCAAAGCGGGGGTTTCCCACCAGACGGTCTCGCGCGTCATCAACGAAAGTGAACGCGTTCTGCCCGAAACACGCGCCAAAGTTACCGCCGCCATCGAAGAACTCGGGTTCCGCCCCAACGCAATCGCCCAATTCATGGCGCATGGCCGCACCCGCACCCTCGCCTGCCTCTCCCCCAACCTCAGCGACTACACCTTCGCCCGCCTCATCGAAGGGGCCGAAACCGAAGCCCGCCAACACGGCTACTTTCTCTTTTCCGCCTCCGCCCCCGACGAAGCCACTTTTGGTGATCTCGTCCGCGGACTGGCCGATAGCCGCCGCGCGGAAGGTTTACTCGTCTTCAATCCCTTTGCCGATGAACGGCACACCCTCCTGCCCGAAAGTGTCCCCACCGTTTTCGCGGGGGCACGTCCCCGGACGGAGACGCCCACCCCCAGCGTCGGTTCCGTCGCCCTCGACGATGTGGAAGCCGCCCGGATCGCCACCCGCCACCTGATCGAGTTGGGGCATCGGCAGATTGTTTGTTTCACCGGTCCCCCGGCGGAAGACTGCGTCCAGGATCGGTGTCAGGGATTTCGCGAGGTGATCGCCGCCGCGAACATCCCCCTCGGCCCGGACATGATCGTGGAAGGAGATTGGTCCGCCTCCACCGGGTACGCCGCCCTCCAACACCTGTTCACCCTCGGAAAAATGCCCACCGCCATCTTCGCCCAAAATGATCGGATTGCGATTGGCGCCATGCGTGCGGCCCGCGATTTGGGTCTCAACATCCCCAGTCAACTCTCCGTCATCGGCGTGGATGATATGCCCCTGGCCTCATACTTTGACCCCCCACTCACTACCGTCCGCCAGGATATGTTTGCCATTGGTCGCGAAGCCGCGCGTTTGTTAATCGGAGCCATCGAAAATCCCGATGCGCCCCGTCAGCAAATGCAACTCCCCGCCGAACTGGTTGTGCGAAGCTCGACCGCACAATTTCAGGGATGAGCGGGGGAAGATGTGGGAACTTGTAGGATTTCAAGGAACTTAAAGGAACTTTTCAAAAATTGCGTTCCCTCAATTCCCCCAATTTCCCACAATTCCTTCCAATTCCCACCAACTCCCAAAGTAAGGAGGCCCACCCTCAAAAAAACACCTTTCACTCATCACTCATCACTTTTCACTTTTCACTTTTTGGAGAAAGAAAATGCAACGCAAAAATATTTGGTACCTGCTTAGTTTATTACTCGTTGGCGCGATGATCCTGTCCGCCTGCCAACCCGCCGCCACCCCGACAGAAGAAGCCCCTGTTGCGGAGGAACCCGCGGGTGAAGAACCCGCCGCCGAAGAACCAATGGCCGATGTCGCCCTGCGCTGGCGCACCCGCCCCGACAATCAAGAAGAAGCCGACGTTTACGGCAACATCAGCAGTGAACTCGATGCCCAGCTCGAAGGCATTACCCTCGCCTACGAAGCCGGTGGAAGCGAAACCTCCAGCTACCAGGATGTCCTCAAAACCGAAATCGGCGCGGGCACTGCCCCCGACGTGTTCTGGATCCCCGGCACCGACATCGCCGACTTCGCCTCCCGCGGCCTGATTTTGAACGTCGCCGACCTCGCGGGCAAAACCGACGGCTTCGACGTGAACGCCTTCTACCCCGGCCCGATGGGACACCTGACCTTCAACCCCGAAACCTCCACCAGCGGCGCGGATAGCGGCGCACTGTGGGGCCTCCCGCGCGACGTCTCGACCTTCGCCCTCTACCTGAACCTCGACCTGATCGCCGAAGCTGGCGCGGCGGACCCCCGTGAACTCGCCAAAAACGGCGAATGGACGTGGGAAGCCTTCCTCGAAGTTTCCCAGGCCACCCGTGCCCTCGGCTCCGACATTTACGGCTACGGCGCGAGCGCGTGGTGGGGACCTTACGGCGTGTGGCTCAATGCCGCGGGCGGTGGGTTCTTCAACGCCGACCGGACCTCCTGTAACCTGAACTCCGCCGAATCTCTCGCCGGGTTGACCTTCCAACGCTCGCTGTACGCCGATTACGATGTCGCTGTGCCCTACGGCGAAGATGCCGAAGCCCCCTTCCGCGCGGGCAAAGTTGCCATGTTCCAAAACGGACGTTGGGCCACCCCCGGCATCCGCACCGCCACCTTCAACTGGGACGTCGTTGAACTGCCCAAAGGGCCGTCCGGCAGTCAGGGCAACTGGCTGTTCTGGGGCGCGTATGTGATCAACGCCAAAACCGAACACCCCGAAGAAGCATGGAAACTCGTCCAGGCCCTGACCACCGCCGAAACCCAGGCGAAAGTCTCCGCCC
Source organism: Anaerolineales bacterium (assembly GCA_013359445.1). Lineage (GTDB taxonomy): Bacteria > Chloroflexota > Anaerolineae > Anaerolineales > JABWBV01 > JABWBV01. The sequence goes on from JABWBV010000572.1 coordinate 4,014, forward strand.
TCGGCGCGAACATCCCCAGCCGCGTGAGCCAGGCCGCCCTCGATGCGTTCCTGACCTTCACCCCGCCGACCAACAACCAGGCTTTCTTGAACGGCCTGAACGACAACCCCGCCACCGAAGGCCCGCTGTGGGCTGGTAGCTGGCCGGATTACGACAAAGTGATGGGTCCCGCCATCCAGGCCGTCCTGACCGGACAAACCTCCGTGGAAGATTTTGGTGCGACCATCTGCGACGAAGCGAATAAGGCTTTCGGGCAGTAAGCACGCTCTGAAAAGACCTGCCAGTCGAGAAGGCTGGCAGGTCTTCTTTTTCCCTGTTTGTAGTAAGGCACACCAGTGCCGAGAGGCCGCACTAACGTGCGGAACTACGAACCTTCACGTGCAAATTCTGCGCTCGTAGTGAGGCACGCCAGTGCCGGGAGTCCGCACTAACGTGCGGAACTACAAGCTTTTG
>JABWBV010000573.1 GCA_013359445.1 Anaerolineales bacterium
GGGAGAGGTGTTTGGCGGGGGCACGATCTTTTTACCGAAACAGCCCGCCACGGCCCGGGCGATGATCCCGGCAGAGGTGGTGAGTTTTTCCACGGCCGTGTACGAAGAATTCCTGATCCGATTCCCTAAATTGATGTTGCGGTTGATTCGGATGTTGGGTCAGCGCCTATACGGGATGAAAGAAGCCAATATCATGACCGGGGAACGGGTGGAGCGCCGCCTCGCGAACATTTTGCTCAAGCTGGCACGTCGCTCTGGGACCAAACGGGAAGACGGGTGGCTGATCACAATCCCCCTTTCGCGCCAGGACCTGGCGGATATGTGCGGCACCACGCTGGAAAGCGCCATTCGCGCGATGTCCAAGTTGAGCAAACAAAAGGTCGTAAAAACCTTGCAGGGGGGGTACGTGCTTATTTTGAACGAGACGGAACTGCGCGAGTTAGCCAAACCATAAGAGGCCTCATGGCGGTTTCAACCGCTCCGTCAAGAATTAGCTTCCGCCCTCTTTGAAACATCAGCATGGTGACAATCCACGGGGACTTCGTGGACGATCCATTCCCCGCAGGCATGACAAACCCCTCCACTTTCATAGCACCAAATTTCGACTTCCGGCTCCCCGCAGTGGGGACAAGGCAGGTATTCCGGGTATGGCGTGGGCAAGGTCAGCGGCCCCCTCTCCGGTTCGGGGGCTTCCGAAAAATCATCCGGGGGTGGGTGTTGAACGGGGCAGTGCATGGTTCCTCAAACGCTCTTCAACGCTTTCGGTGGGGACGTTCACGAGAAATTTGGAGGCTCGTGAACGCCCCACCTTACAAGAAAGATCAGCGGCGGATTTCCTCTGGGCTGATCGTTATTAGTCTCTTTATGGCTCCTGCAATGTGCGGAGGTAAGCCACAATATTTTTGAGATCATCCTCCGTCAGGGCTGGGTTTCCTCCCTTCGGCGGCATATCTATTCCAGTTGTGTTTGCCGTATCAAAGGGTGGACGCCCCTGTGTAATAAAGGCGACTAACTCGGCATCCCCCGTGGTGATGACAAACTCACTCGTCGTCAAATCTTTGCCCAGGTTGGGCATCCCCTTCGCATCCACGCCATGACAGGCGATGCACGTACTCTCAAATTTAGCTTTTCCAGCGGTCGCATCCCCAAACGAGGCGGAGACCGCCGGTTCCGGCGAACTCCCACAAGCCGCCAGCAGGACAAAGATCAACAGAGCAAAGGGAAGGAAAAATTTGGTTTTCATGGTTAAACTCCAGAATTAGAAATTATTGTGCCCGCGTTTTCATCCACGCGTTCAATTCATCAAAGGTAAAAATTTGGGCATCCGCCAAATCTGTAGCAAACGCGTCCGCCGCAGTACGGGTTTCAAACGCGACCACCCCATAGCCCATCGGGGAATGGATCATCTCACTCAGCACGTAAAAGGCCGTTTCGCCCCGTATCCACGTTTCGGCCTCGTAATCGTGGACAAACCACGCCCGCACCACATCTTCGGGATGTTTGGCCTGAAAAATGAACATCTCCGCCAGATCATCGAACTTGTGCGTGTGTCCATCTTCAATGAGAGTCGCCGCCGCGTACCGGGCATCGCTGATGACCATGCCACACTCCTCGCACACATCACTCCCAACCATCAGCTCCGGGGGATGCGGGTCGCCGTTGTCCGCACGGCACGCGACCCCGATCAGCGCAAAAATCAGCAAAGAGATCGTAATTACCAATCTTCGGAAGTCTGTAGGAGACGTTTGGGGAGAATATTTCCTCGTATTCCGTGTGTTTAGGCTGGAGAAAACTCGTTTGGAGACTTCCGAAGTTTTGAGGGCTTGATAATACAGTTTCATACATCACCTCGGCGGTTGAACAAGAGAAAGGCAGAAGAAAAAGAAACGATGACCCAGGCCAACAACAACCCCGCCAACAGCCAGGGCAGGTTCGCCCCAAAATGGTACGCCGCATACTGCCCCACCGGCCCCAACACATCCACCGTTGCCCGCAGACCGTAAATCGCGCCCATCTTGAAAATTTGGAGTGGATTGATCAGCAAATACGCCAATAGCGTCCCTGCTGTTGGATGGAGCGCCAGCGTCGCGCCGATTACGCCCAAATCCCCGATGAACACCAACCCCAACCAGAGAAGCAAGGCCGCCCCAGATGCGGTGGACGCCTTTCGTGTCATTGTGCTGATCAGAAATCCGATTCCTAACGCCGCCAACGCCAGCAGGAACACAAACCCGGCCAGCGTCAGGTACACCGAAAAATCCACGTTCCCCGCGGAGGCCAGTCCCGCCCCTGCCAGGCCGAACCCTAGCCCCAACGCCGTGAACACCGCCAGCGCCGCCCCCAACGCCTTCCCTACGAACACTTCCAACCGGCTCACGGGCTGGGCGAGCAAGTACATCAACGCCCCCCGCTCCCGGTCCGCGGCCACCGCGTTCGCCCCCACCGTCAAGCCGATGAGCGGCACGAACAGCAGGAGCGCGTTCACCAAACTCGCGGCGGTGCGGCCAAACCCGCCCAATCCCGCGTACCCTGCCGTCGCCAGCCCCGCGCGGGAGAGGGCCAACGCCAGCCCCGCCAACCCCAACGAATAAAACCAAAGCCATTTGTTGCGGAGGGCTTCCCGCAATTCTCTTTGGGCAATTGTCCATAATGCAGTCATTTCCATAGTGAATACCTTTTGTTACATAGAGAGGCACGAAGAAGGCACGGAGAACTACAGAGTTTTTCTAGATAACATTCTCTGTGAAGCTCGGTTTTCTCAGTGTGGCTCTGTGTAAATTAGTTTGAATGTACTTGCTCCATCTCAAAATTCAGCACAGGAATCGCGCACTCGTTGAGGGTCGCTAGTGGATGTGCTTTGCGCCCTTCGGGGATGCGGACGACGACTGTGCCGCGCCCGTTCAAGTGAGTGGCGAACCCATCCGCCTTTAGGCAGGTGAGCGCTTCCCCCCGCCGATGTTCGGGAACCCACAACACCAGATCGATTTCCGCTAAATGGCGGGCGCGGAGTTCTTCGGGGGTAATAATTTCTTGCAACCGACCTTCCTGGAGCATCAGCACCTGATCGGCCAGGGTTTCCACTTCTTCGAGGCGGTGAGAGGCAAAGAGCAGGGTTTTGCCTTCTTTGCGAAGGGCGGAGAGTAACATCTGGTACTCGCGGCGGGCGCGGGCATCGAGATTGGCGAGGGGTTCGTCCAGCATGAGCAGGGGCGGGTCATCGAGCAGGGCGACGGCAAGGGCCAGGCGTTGGCGCAGGCCCCCGGACAGGGCTCCTACCCGTTTCGTTGCGTGGGCAGACAGCCCGAGCCGTTCGAGCAAGTCGGGGATGCGGGCAGGGTTGGCTTTTTTCAGCCGGGCGTAAAACTGCATCGTTTCCAGCACGCCCAGATCGTAAAAGGCAAATTCCTGGGGCACGTACCCGATCAGGTGTCGGGCGAGTTTCCCCTGCCGCCGGACGTCATGCCCGCCGACGGTGATCTGTCCCCCAAAGTCAATCAGGCCCAGGATCGCTTTCAAGAGGGTGGTTTTGCCCGCCCCGTTGGCCCCCCACAGGGCGAGGGCCGCACCGGGAGCGAGGACAAAAGTTACGTCCTTTAACGCGGTTACTTTTTTGTATCGTTTGGTGACGTGTTGGACGGAGATTAGGGGTGTCGAAGAGGAAGTCATAGCCCCTCCTGATAAGGGGGTTTTTTCAAAACTTGACAAAGACGTGTCATTTCGAGCGGAGGGTGAAACCCCTGGGACGCCCGCAGTTAACGAGGCCTCGTGGGGATTCCTCGCTTTGCTCGGAATGACAGAGGCCGGTTTCACAAACGCCAGTGCGCCACACAACAAGGCCAGTCCGGTAAAGACCAACGCGGTGAGCCACATGGGCGCGGGGTTTTGCGTGGGGAACTGGACAAAGGTAGGGATTTCGGCGGGGGACATGCGAGGGCGTGTATCTTCCAGTTTAGGCTGAGGGCGCATGAGGGGGAAGGTGGCGGATGCAGTCTCGATGGCTTGCGCGGCGGGGCTGTAGATCAGGGCGCGGAGGGTGGGTTCGCGGTCGAGCATGTTTTCAAAGAGGCGTTCGGCGCGGTAGGGGAGGTCGCCTGTACCGTCGGGGGGATTGGCCGCGTCAAACCCGGTGTAATCGCTCCAGTAATTGCCCAGCCAGGTGTTCGCATTGCCCCCGCCGCCTTGAATTGCCATTTGTTCGACATTTTCCCAAAAGGTGTTATTTTCAAACACACTGCCTTTGACCGCGGGCATGAGAATGACGCCGATGTTGTTGAAGGCAAAAATGTTGTCGTGAAACCGCCCAAAGCCCTGCGGGGAATAAGGAATGCCGTCCAAATAGGCCCCAGCTTGATTGTCGATCAGGAGATTCCCGACAATTTCGATGTTGTCGGCATCTTTGAAGCCAATGCCGTACCCGCTCGCCCCGTGATGACCGCGGATGTCGTTTTCCCGGATGGT
>JABWBV010000574.1 GCA_013359445.1 Anaerolineales bacterium
GATCATGTTCAGCAGGGTCGTTTTTCCGGCCCCGGACTTGCCTGTGACGCCCAAAAACTCTCCCCGATAAATCTCCAGGTTAATGTCGTGCAACGCCACAAACGGGCCATCACCAGTTTGGTAGGCTTTGGTCAGGTTGCGGATTTCGATCAGGGGGGTCACTCGCCCTCCAGGTCCATATAGGCTGTCATGCCCCAGCGCAGGCCATCGAGTTGTTCGGTCAGGGCAATGGTCACGGTGTAGTTCACGCCCGAGCCTTGCGCCGCTTTCGGGGAGATGCGGACGACTGTGCCAGCGATGGTGTCCGGGAGCGCGTCGAAGGTGATGCGGACGGTGTCGCCAGGGGCAATTTTGGCGACATCAATTTCGCTGAGGTCGGTTGTTTCGACTTGCAAGCTGTTCAAATCGGCCAGCACGATGACGGGCGCGCCGGGAGAAACCCATTCGCTGTCTTTGATGTTCAGTTCGGAAATCGTCCCGGAGAAGGGGGCGAGAAGTTGCAAATCGTCGAGGGCGGCTTGGGCGGCGGCGAGTTGCGCTTCGGCGTTGGCGATGCGGGCCTCGGCGGCGGCGACATCGGCGGGGTCGGGGCCTTCTTTGTAGGTGTCGTAATCCTCATAGGCGGAGGCGATTTTTGCTTCCAACACAGCAATATCCCCTTCCATGGGACCTTCTTGCACACGCTCATAATCGCGTTGGGCTTCCAGGAGTTGAGCCTGGGCGGTCTCGTAATCGGCTTGTGCAACGGCGATGTCTACCTCGTCGCCTGTGCCGAGGAGGGCATTCAGGCGGCGCACGGCGTCGTCGTAGGCTTGTTGGGCCGCGGCTTTGCGACCAAGCAGATTGGCGCGGATGAGGTTGTCTTCGGGTTTGTTTTCGTAGGGTTCAAAATCTTCAATGGCTTTGTCGAGGGCATCTTTGGCGAGGATGACCTGGGCTTTTTGCAAGTCAATATCGGCCTGATCGGCAGTGGTGATGGTGTAGTTGTAGATGCGTTCGGTATCTTCGATCAGTTTTTCGGCATCGGCAATGGCTTTGAGGGCGAGGGCCTCTTGCAGTTCACGGTTGAGCAGGTCTTCGAGGGCGTTTTCGGTGTCCTGCGCGGTTTTGAGAGCGTTGGCCGCAATCAGATCGGTGTTCTCGTAAAGATCGTCCAGCGCGTTGCGGGCATTGGTAAGTTCCAACTGCGCGGCGGTGACGGCGGCCTGGGCTTGTTCGCCCCCTTTGATTTGGAGCAGAAGCTGACCCGCTTCTACAAGGTCGCCCTCACGCACAAAAACGGTTTCGACCACGCCAGGGGTGGTGACGCTTAGCGACGCGTATTGTTCGGGGACGATTTCGCCGGTGGCATTCACCCCTGGGACAAACGTTTCGAGCGGGTCCGCTTCCGGGGTGGCCGTTTGGGCGGTGGAGCAAGCGGCCAGCACCATGGCGGCCAGCAAGAAGGTGAATACAAAATAGGGTTTAATTTTCATGAGAACTCCTCTCGTTTTTATACTCATGCAAAAAGGATCGAAAAAAAAGGATGGTCGGGGATTTACATCCCCCCCAACCACCTTTTTTTTGGGAAATTCCTTTGTACACTTGGTGAGTACGTATTTAGTACCAATGTAAGTTATGGCGCATAGTATGTCATAACGCATAACGCTTGTCAATAATCGAGGTTTAGCATATCATTAGTACCTTCGTAAGGAATCGTATGACCATACCTCAAATTGACAGACGAATTCGTCGCTCGAAAAAACTGCTTGGCCAGGCGCTCATTGATTTGACCCTGGAAAAGAGCTATGAGGACATTACTATCCAGGACATCACCGACCGGGCGGACATTGGGTATCGTACCTTTTTCCGGCATTATACAGATAAAGATGAACTGCTTAAAGATGTTCTGGCGAGCACCTTGATGGAATTGCGGGAACTGGTTGGCCCCCCTGCGCCGGAAATGTTTATGGAACCGGACATGGTCGTGCTTGAGCAAAGTTACGGGACGATCTTGTTTGAACACATTCAAAAGCACAGCGACCTTTACCGGGTGCTCCTACGCAGTGAACGCTCGGTTGTGGAGTCGCTGATTGCGTTTGCCATCGAGGCGTTCAAGGTTCATTTTGAGCATCTCACCCAAACCGACATCCCTTCCGGGATTGTCGCGAATCATCTGGTTTCTTCAACGTTTGCGCTGGTGCGCTGGTGGCTGGATCACGAGATGCCCTACCCACCTGAAACCATGGGGGAATACCACTTCCGGTTGGTGATCAACCCCACGCGGGAAATGATCCTAAAGGCCGAGGGAACGATTCAAGCGTAATGACACCCTAAACGGAACGCATAGATTGGGCGTTTTACACATCCTCCAAGCGCACGACCCCATACCGCAACGCCATGATCGCGGCCTGGGTGCGGTTGGTCACCCCCAATTTGGTGAACATCGCGGTGACGTAATTTCGCACGGTGCCCTCGGATAAGTGTAGCTCGTCGGCGATTTCGTTGTTGCCGAGCCCGCGCGCCAATAAACGCAAAATATCTCGCTCACGATCATTGAAGTCGTGGGCGATTTTTGTTTCGGTGGGGGGACGGTTTTCGGCGAGGGTGGTAAAAAGTTTGCGGGCCACGGCGGGGTCTACGGGGGTTTCGCCCGCGTGGGCGTCGCGGATGCCCTGGATCAGTTGTTCGCGCGGGGTGTCTTTGAGCAGGTAGCCCGCGGCGCCACTGCGGATGGCGTCGAAGACCCATTCGTCGGCGTCGTAGGTGGTGAGGACGAGGACTTGAATGTGCGGGTGGCGGGCGCGGATTTCGCGGGTCGCCTGGATGCCGTTCATCACGGGCATGTTTAAGTCCATCAACACCACGTCGGGGTGGGTGGCGGGGATTTTTTCGAGGGCCTGCGCGCCGTTGTGCGCCATGCCGACGACTTCGAGGTCGCGGGCGGTTTTGAGGATGGTTTGCAGGCCGTAGCAAACGAGTTCTTGGTCGTCAACGAGGAGGATGCGAATCATGATGTTTCTCGACACGAATGAGCACAAATTTTGGCGAATTGAAGAATGACTTTTCTGTAAGAGAAAGTTTCCCGAAAAAAGGATGGGGGGAATGTACGTCCCCCATCCTTTTTTCGGGAGACATACGCCTCTGACTCAGAAGTTACGTTTTTTTACGCATCGCCAAGAGACAAAGGTGCAAAGGGTTTTGAGTGTCTCAGGAGATAAAACTTTTCGTTCGTAGTGGGGGCTTCAGCCCGGTCACCTGACGTTGAAGTGCCTACGACGAACTGAATCTTTCATCTCCTGAGGCTATTTTAGTTTTTTTTAGGGCGCGGGGGCCAAAGAGAGAGAACCAGCATCCCCGCGGCGAGCGGGAGGAGAATGTAGTTCCCCACCCCGCCGGGGGCTGTGCCGGTCGTTTCGATGGGTTTGATCGCCCCCAGGTAAATCCGCATCCCGTATTCCACGATCATGAGCAAATACATGAAGGGGATGAAGCCGGGATACCGCCAGAGGACGACGAGGTAAATCAGGCCAATCAGCAGTTGGGACAGGCCCCAAAGCGAAAAAATCAAGATAACTGCCGCGGCGGCGTTGGCAGGGTAGGTGTCGAGGGGGATGGTGGCGATGGTTTGCGCGCCGCCATCGGGGGCGAAGATATGTTCCAGACTGCGGAAGAGGGTGACGGCGGTGAGGAGGATAAACATCCATTTGGCGAGGGTCTGGCCTTTGTAGGTGGTGGGGGTGGACGGAAAAAGGGTTTCGAGCATGGGTGAATTATAGTTGGATAATGAGTTTGACTTCCGTGCCCTGACCGGGGTTACTTTGCACGGTGAATTGCCCGCCTGACATTTCGGCGCGCTCTTGCAAGCCGCGGAGGCCGAAGTGGGCGCCTCCGGCGACAGTGTTCGGGTCGAAACCACGTCCGTTGTCGGAGATGGTGAGGGTGAGGGTGTTGTCGGTGTGGGTGAGGTGGAGGGTGGCCTGGGTGGCGCCGGCGTGTTGGGTGATGTTGGCAAGGGCTTCTTGGGCGGTGCGGTAGAGGGTTTGTTCGGCGAGGGGGGTGAGGGGCGGCAGGGTTTCGGGGAGGTGGAGATCGAGGGATAGGCCGTTGCGCGCGGCGACGGATTCGGCGAGGGTTTGAAGGGCGAGGGGGAGGCCGAGGTCTTCGAGCGGGGAAGCGCGGAGGGCTTGTAGGGCGCGGCGGGTCTCGGTTAACCCCGCGCGGGTCGCGGCGAGGGATTGATCGAGCAGGGTGCGGGCTTCGGCGGGGTCATCATCCCATACGGCTTTGGTCGCTTCCAGTTGGACGGCGAGCATACTGAGGGTGTGGGCGAGGGTGTCGTGGAGTTCGCGGGCGAGGCGGTTGCGTTCGCGGCTGGTGGTGAGTTGTTCTTGGATGACGAGGGAGCCTTGCAGGTCGGCGTTGGCTTTTTGGAGGGCGGCGCGTTGGGTGCGTTGGGTTTTCATCAGTTGGAC
>JABWBV010000045.1 GCA_013359445.1 Anaerolineales bacterium
CGGCGCGGCACTCCGCAAAGCCTTTGTGCCTTACTACAAACTGGAGAAATAAAAAGGACTGCCTTGTGTGGGCAGTCCTTTGAAGTGTGCGGTGTGGTGTGTTTTACACTTTGACCGGTGCCCACGCGTGATTGTCCTTGCTAATCAAGACGACTAGAAGGACGAGACTAAGGATAATAATGACGATAAGGGACGTGGACATTGGTCGGATAAAAAAAAGGACTGCCTTTGTTGGGCAGTCCGTTGGTGTACTGTGTGATTGTTATTTGACTTCAACCACTGCCCATGCGAAACGTTCATCCTCAATAAGAATAAGGACGATGGTAATCAGGGTAAGGACAGCGGTCAGAACAAAGGTGAACATAATTAAGTAGGAAGATTGTACCATACCCTTAAGGGTAAGCAATTGGATGGTTTGTACAAAAACCGGGGGACTTTTTTGTACCCATTCCTCATCGCAAAATAATTGGCAAGTGAACGTATGTCCACCATTCCCGTAAAACGCCGAACCAGTAGCCCAGGTTGGCGCGATATTCTGTTCCTTCCGCAGACCCAACGGCGGTCTGGCCGACAGTCATGTGAACGGCGTAGTTTGCGGATTCGGATACTCCCCCACCACCGGAAAGGGGAACCATCCAGTCGAGGTGGTAGTTGGGGGATTCCATTGCGTAGGTCTGACGCACACTGCTGGCAAGAATCAAACCCAGAAGGAGGAGCAAGAGAACGATTAAAAATATTCGGGCGACTCGCATGGGACACCTCCTAGTTGTCGTATTCCAGAGTCAGACGAATGCCGCCGAGTTCGATGTAGGTGGACGCGCCGCTGAAGCCCAACTCCAACGTCAGGTACAACACGCCCGAATCGGCGGTGAGGACGTTGTTGGTGGTCAGATCGAGATGGGTGACGCATCCGGTCGGGTTGTTGCCGATGTCGCACACGCGATCTGTGGGGTCGGAGAGGATGTTCAGGTAGCAGGAGGCCGTGGCGCATACGCCGGTTTGCCGCCGCATGAGGACGTGAACGATGTCATCGAATTCCGTTTCGCCGACCCAATAGATATCGAGACCCGTGACGCGGGCGGGTTGTCCGTACAGGGTTCCCGCAAGGGTGATGGGGAGCATGACGTTTTTGTTGCCTGCGGTGGCGCCGCGTTCGATGTATGCGCCGCCGATGGAATCGAGGTTGATGATGGTGCTGTCGGTTTGGTTGAAGGCGCGCACGTCGTTGCCGCTGACCCAGAGATAGGTGGGGGCGGTGCTTTGGATAATGCCAGAGCCGCCCGCGCGGAGGGCGGTGCCTGTATCGCTGGATGCGTAGAGGGCCGTGCCGCCTTCATTATTGTAAAAATAACCGCCAAACCCATCCGGGGAACGCGACGCGCCGACGACCCCGTAGTTGACACCCGTTTCGGACATGGCATACGCGCGCAGACCGCGCCCGTCGGAGGCCCAGTTTTCGAGGTGCAGGATTGGGCTATTGGTAATGGTGCCGGAAATGGTCGCGCCAGGGCGGAGGGTCCAGGCGACGGGGACGTTGTCAATATACTGGCGGGGCGTCATTTCGCCGTCGGTGCCGACTTCGACGCCGAGATAGAGTTGGCGACCATCGATGGAGCAGTCAGCGCCGTACATGTAGGTGCTGAATAAGCCGTCTTCCAAGGCGAGTAGTTTTTCATCTTCACAAAGAGGGGTTCCTTCTATGTATTGATCGTAGATGCGAAAAGTGATGGTGTAGGTTCCGTTGAGCGGCGTTCCTGAAGCGTCGGTCAACTGACCTTGGAGGGGGATGAAGCTACTGCTGTAAAGAGGGGTGTTGGGGTCTTCTGCCTCGCGCGGGGGGACGGTATCCTGGGCGCGGGCCAGCCCCACCATCCACGCGCCCATCCCAGTGACGAGAATGAGCAAGAATCCAACGATAAACATCCGGTTGAGAGAAGGTTTGATGGTCATGGGGTGTCTCCTTTTTTGATGAAAGCCTTAAAACAAAACGAAACCGGTATGGTGGCCGGTTTCGCTATTAGCTATCCAAAGATCGTTCGCTGAGGTCTTCTGGTCTCAGCGGTCAGCGACCAGATTCGAGGTTTGGGTCAGAGCTTCCACTCGTAAGCAAGGGAGGGAGAAGGAATTTGTTTGATAGCGCACTTCTCCGACCCTGATATGGGGTGATGTCCATAGATTGTACGATATTTCACAAGGCGAATCAATTAGGAGAGAAGGTGCTCAAGAGTCCTATCGGACGTAGTCCAGCCATTCATCCGAACGAGGATGGTTGCCGTGAATGGCGTCGTGGTAGGCGGTTTGGATGGCGCGGGTGACGTGCCCCATGTAACCCTGACCAATCGTGCGGAAGTCAATCTCACGCAGGGCGATCACTTCCGCCGCGGTGCCGCAGACGAACACTTCTTCGGCGGTATAGAGTTGATCGCGGGAGAGGGGTTGTTCGATGACGGGGTAGCCTAAGTCGTTGGCGATGGTGATTAACGAGTCACGGGTGATGCCGTCGAGAATGGTGGCGATGGGGGGGGTGTAAATCTGGCCTTTGCGGACGATGAAGATGTTTTCGCCCGTACATTCGGCGACGAAGCCCTGGGGGTCGAGCATGATCGCTTCGTCAAACCCCAGCCGGACGGATTCGGTTTTGGCGAGGAAGGAATTGGCGTAGTTGCCCGCGATTTTTGCTTTCGTCATCATCACATTGAGGTGGTGGCGGGTGAACGAGGAGATGTTGGCGCGGACGCCGCGCTCCATGGCATCGTGCCCGAGGTAGTTTTTCCATTCCCAGACGGCGATGCCGAGCGAGGGTTGCCCGCCGTCTACGTTGAGGTTCCAGCCGCCGTCGGTGAGGTAGATGAGCGGGCGGACGTAACATTCGACAAATTCGTTGGCGTGGACGGTGTCGCGGAAGGCTTGCAGGATGTCGTCCACGGTCCAGGGAAAGGTGCGGAAGCCGAACACTTCGGCGGATTGGATCAGGCGTTCGGCGTGTTCGCGGGCGCGGAAGATGGCGGGGCCGCGGTCGGTGGCGTAACAGCGTATCCCCTCAAAAACCGCGGCACCGTAGTGCAGGGCGGGGGTGAGAAAATGGACGGTGGCATTGGCGTAGGGGACGAGTTCGCCGTTCATCCAGACGAATTTTGAGATCATGCTCATAGGAGGCTCCAATAAAAGGGGGTGTTGGGAGAAACCCCGCGTGAGGGGAATAGATGCTGGATACGAAGGAAATGTGTGATTCCCTGTTTAACCTTGTTTTTCGATTTCTTCAATGAGGAGGGTTAGATTCGGCTTATTAAAGCTAATGCCGGGTGCAGGAATGCGATGTCGCTTGATATTTGGGGGGATATGTTTGTGATGTGGATGCGTGGAAGCCAGGGTTGGATCGTTGGGGTGGGGAAAGTCGTCATACCAATACAGTTTTTCTTGACCCTGATAAACCTCGTATCCATACGCAGTGATTAACCCTGCGTCAAAATCCAGTTCCTCTCGCATTCGTAAACGATACCCCTCCTTAAAAAAAACTTCCCCCTCTGCGACGCCTGTATATGGACTGTCCGACCATACTTTGAGGGTGGAACGCTCAATCGAAGAACGCTCCACTTGCTCGGCAATAAAACGGCTGTAGGCGGCTAACGATTTGAGGGGATTTAACATGGCTAATAAGCTGGTTGTACGCGCAGGGTGTCAATTAACTTTTTCTGTTTGAGCAATTTATCATACGCTTGCTTACGCCGTTTCCAGGTTTCATAAATTCCTTTCCACCGGCTGAAATCCGTGCGCGTTTCGTCGAATTCGTCATACTCTTCGAGTTCGCCTGCCATGAGGGCAAAGTAGAAATCCGCGCTTAATACCCCGTATTTTTCCTCGTAAAGGGTCAGACGGCGTTCAAGTAATTTCATTTCGATAACTAGCTCGTGAATTTGCATGGGACGCTCCTTTTGTATTAGAGGAATTATACCTCGCGATATGATCTTGAAATTTCTCAAGTATTTCGTGTTGCGTATTGCGTATTCCGTAGAGAGAAAAATACGAAATACGCAATACGGAATAAAAAAGACACGGAAAAATTGTCGAGAATTTTCCGCGTCTTTTTTATTTGACGAAAAATCCGGGTTTACATATATTCGCGGAATTGCAGACCGTGTTTTTTGCGGGCTTCCAGCCAGGCGCGGCGCATGATTTCGTAGACTTTTTCGGGGTCAGAAATGTTGCGGATGACGATGGTGGGTTCGGATGAGTCGGCTCCGCGGATGGTAATGTCGCCAATGCCCATCATGCGTTCGGAGAGGTTTTGGGACAGGTCAATGTCCTGGATGCGGACGAGTTCATAATTTTCGACATCGCGGGAAACCATGCCGCGAATGACTTTGATGCGCTCGTTGGTGAGGGTGTATTTTTCGACAAGGGAAAGGAACGGGCGGCCCTCCCAGAGAATGGTTTCGTCGCCTTCGGTCATGACTTTTTCGGCGGCGGGTTGCATGTCTTCGAGCAGGTCGTTGACGGATATTAAGACGTGATCGGCAATTTTATTGACCAGTTTGACTTGATCTTCCTGGGGCATGGTGGACAAATCAACGCCACTTTTGGCGAGGGCTTGCCAGATACTGCCTACCAGGTGGGCACGGGTTTTTTCGACGGACATGAGGGGCCTCCAAGTTGTTTGTGAATTTAATAAAGGGTTGTTGTTTTTTCTAAAGCGTATTTCGTGTTGCGTAAGGTAAAAATACGCAATACGAAATACGGAATACGGCATCCTGAAAAAAACTGGCTATCCCGAACTTTGTTTTTTCTGGCGTAAAATTTCGGCCTGTTCTCCAAAGCCTGCGATTTCGAGGGCGGTCAAAAGGGGATCGGGTTGTTCCCATAGCCAGGCGACTTTGAACCAAAAGCCGGGGACAGCGCGCGAGGTGTAGATGCCGCCTACGGGTGTCACGGGAATGTATTCACCATCGTCTCCCAACTGGTAAAATAGTGCCCGTTTGCGGCGCGGGCGTGGGTCTATGATCCAATATTCCGAAACGCCACATTCCTGGTATTCGATGAATTTATCGTCATAGTCTCGTGCGACACTTTCGTTGGAAACCACTTCGATAATTAAATCCGGTGCTCCTTCCATGCGATTTTCACTGATATGCTCAAGATTCTCGCTCCGAATGAACATAATATCCGGTTCACGGGAATTCCCGTTTGGATGGCAACGTAATTCAACGGGTGCGGAAAGCACTTTCCCGCGCCCAAAAAAATTTGAGAATGTTGCCAGCAAAGTTGTCAAAAAAATGACAATTTCCTGGTGGATTGGTTTAACGGGCAAATGATAAATAGCCTCCTCATTCACCCATTCGACAAGTCTCCCATCCTCTGGCAGACGAAGATAATCTTCATAAGTCATTTTATGAGAGGTATCATTGGTATCTTCCATAGATAGAATTTGTTCAGTCATTGCAAACTCCTTTCTTCCCCCGAATTATAGCATACCGACTCCATTCAAAATTCATCATTCCTCATTCATAAATTTCCCGTGATCATCCCCTCCCTCCCTCCCCTCGAACTCATCCCCCTCGACGAACTGGTCGAACCCAACCCGATCCTCCTCGTCACCACCCCCGACGCGTGGGAATCCGTCGCCGCCGACCTCCGCTCCCTGAACATCGCCCTCCGAATCGAACCCCTAGAGGCCACCATGCCCCACTGGATGACCCTTGCCGCCGACCTCCTCAACAAACTACGCAACACGCAATACCCAATATCCAATATCTATTCTGTCGGAACCTCCCTCCTCACCGACACCGCCAAATACCTTGCCTCCCAAACCAAACTTCCCCTCACCTGCATTCCCACCGCCCTCGCGGATGCCTCCTTCCTGACATCTACCTCCGCCGCGCGTCACGCCGGTTGCGTCGAATACGTGGATACGCAAACGCCCAACCGCGTCATCGTTGACCTCGATCTGATCGCCACCGCCCCCGAACCCCTCCGCGCCGCCGGAATTTGTGAAGTTCTTTCGAGTTACACCGCCCTCTGGGATTGGGAAATGGCCGAAGAGCAAGACAAAAACCCGCCCGAAATGGCGCTCGCCCCCTGGGCCGCCGACGCCGCCGAGGCGATCCTGCAAGGCGCACTCGACTGCGCCCCCGCCGCGGGAGAAGGCGACCCCGACGGCCTCAAACAACTCCTCGATTGCCTCGCCATGTCCGTCCAACTCTGCAATCAGCTCGGGCACACCCGCCCGAAAGAGGGGAGTGAGCATTATTTTGCCTACGCGGTGGAAAATCATGTTGACCCCGGCCATTCTCAAGCCGAACTTCTTGCCCCCGGCATTTTACGGATCGCGAAGAAACAAGATCAAGATGTGGAAGAAATCAAATACGCGCTGGAAGCTTGTCATATTCCGTTGAATGTCATCCCGAAGGAGATTGTGAAGAAGACTCTGCGGGAGTTGCCGGAGTATGTGGAGAGGCATGGGTTGCCGTATGGGGTGGCGCATGAGTTGGGGGATTGATCCACGAAGGACACGAAGGGCACGAAGAAGAATTTATGAAAACTATTATTAAGCCCAAAAAGCTAACGTTAGTGGTAGAGCCGTATAAAATAGTTTCAGTTTCTATTATTCTGCTGTTACTTACTGCCTTTGCCAAAGGTATTCTGGCGTGGTTAATTTTTGGACTGTTTGTAGCGTTGATCGGAATTGTTTTTATCATTTCAGGGGTACTTTTTTTACGAACACGCATTGAAATCACCGATCAAAATATATCTGGTTGGGTTCATCGCCAGTCTTTCGAGATGGAATGGTCGAAAATCTTAGTGGTAAAGGAAGAAACAATTCGCAATAAAATCTATATTTTTATCGCGACAACTGATATATCTGTATTCATCCCTCAAAATTTAGTCAATGATATAGAGTTGATGGAAATTATCAAAAAGCATGTTTTTTCACCAGTATTCACGGATGAGGCTGACAAGAAATATAAAGAGATGCATCAACTGGATGTTAATAATCGAGTTATACGCGTCGGGACAAGTTCCTCAATAAAAATAGCTAGTTGGTCAGGAATCTTATTCAGCGGATTCATAATTTTTTTGGGTTGGCGTCAAGGAGATATTCAATCAGCTTTAAATGCTGGAAGCATAATATTTGTTCTTTGTGGGTTACTACTTGTGTTATCCAATACTTTCCTCATCGCAGATCACTTTGCAATTAAGATGGCTACTTTTTACGGGCGGTTCAAGTTGCTTTGGTCAGAAGTCGAGCGTATTGAGATTGCGGCTGGTGTAATTGCATTTGTTGGTCAAAACAAACATTTCGTAGTTGACCTTGGAATGGCGGATAAAAATCGTATTGGATTTGTTGAAAAAATACTTACGCACGCAAAACTGCAAAATATTCCTATTCAAAATAAATTAACAGTTTCTAGAGTTCCAAAAAACACCCGCCTCCCCAAAGGCGAATCCTTCTAACTCCCCCTTCGTGAACTTCGTGTTCTTAGTGGATCATCTGGATCACCCCCATGCACCATAAAACCCGTTTCACCCCCGAAAAAATCGCCCAACGGCTCAAACTCATCGAACCCCTCGTCTACCGCGCCCGGCAACCCCTCTCGCCCTTCCGTTACCACGAACTTTCAGACCCCTCTGCTCCTTTTCACCTTATCTCCTCTGCTCCTTCTCTCTCCACCGACTGGCCGGAAATCCCCCCGCACACCTACTGGGGCAAATGGCAGACGAATTTCCTCCTCACCACCACCTTCACCGTCGATTCAGTAAATCAGCAAATCTCAAATCAGCCACCTAACCAACCAACCAATCAACCGATCAACCAGACCCCAATTGCCTTGTACCTCCCCCTCGGCGACTCCGGCGACTTCTCCCACCCCGAATGCCTCGCCTACCTCGACGGCCAACCCTATGCCACCTGTGACCGCCACCATCAGGAAATCCTCCTCCAACCCGAACACTGCATCGGTACCCACACCCTCACCCTCCACGGCTGGACGGGCCTTGGCGGATGGCACCTCAGCGGCCTGCAAACCCAACTCTACATGCGCCCGTGCGAGATCGTCCAGATCGACGAACCCACCCGCGCCCTCACTATCCTCACCCGCGTCGCGCTGGAGACAGTAAAAAACCTCGGCGAAGACGACCCCGTCCGGTATCACCTGCAAAACGCCCTCGAAGAAGCCTTCATCGTCCTCGACACCCGCGACCCCCTCGGCGGCGAACCTTTTTACACCAGCGTCGAACCCGCCCTCGCCCTCCTCCAAACCTGTCTCGCAAAAGCGGGCGCACCGCTCAATGCCATCATCCACGCCACCGGCCACGCCCACATAGATGTCGCCTGGCTCTGGACCCTCGGCCAAACCCGCCAAAAAGCCGCCCGCACCTTCACCAACGTCCTCCGGCTCATGGAACAATTCCCCGACTACCACTTCACCCAAAGCCAACCCCAACTCTACCACTACCTCCAACAAGACTACCCCGCCCTCTTCGACGCCATCCGCCAGCGCATCGCCGAAAAACGTTGGGAACCCATCGGCGGCATGTGGGTGGAAGCCGACTGCAACCTCAGCGGCCCCGAATCCCTCGCCCGCCAATTCATCCTCGGACGCACCTACTTCCGCGAACACTTCGGCCCCGACGCCGAATCCCCCGTCCTCTGGCTCCCCGATGTATTTGGCTACGCCTGGGCACTCCCCCAACTCATCCAGCAAGCCGGCCTCAAATACTTCATGACCATCAAAATCGGCTGGAGCCAATACAACCGCCTCCCCTACGACACCTTCTACTGGCAGGGCCTCGATGGCACCAAAATCCTCACCCATTTCAGCACCGTCAAAGAATTCGGCAGTCCCTACGCCAGCACCTACAACTCCATGGCCAATCCCTCCGAAGCCCTCGGCACCTGGCAAACCTTCCAACAAAAAGAACTCCACCCCGACCTCCTCATGGCCTACGGCTACGGCGACGGCGGCGGCGGCCCCACCCGTGAAATGCTCGAAAACATCGAAATCATGGGCCACTTCCCCGGCCTCCCCCAAGTCAAACAATCCAGCGCCAAAGCCTTCTTTGAGGCTGTCGAAGCAGCCACGCTCGAACCCGCTCTGACCTCCCGCCGCATGCCCACCTGGAACGGCGAACTCTACCTCGAATACCACCGCGGCACCTACACCACCCAATCCCGCAATAAACGCGCCAACCGCAAAGCCGAATTCCTCCTCCACGACACCGAATTCCTCGCCACCTACGCCTCCCTCCTTACCCAAATACCCTCCCCGCTTCCTGATTCCCAATTCCCAATTCCCGATTACCAATACCCTGCCGCCGAGTTCCAAAAAGCCTGGCAAACGGTGTGTTTGAATCAATTCCACGACATCATCCCCGGCTCCAGCATCGGCGAAGTCTACGTCGAATCCCTCGCCCAATACGCCGAACTCACCCGCACCGTTACCGCCCTCCGCGACACCGCCCTTCAAACGATAGCTGATCATATGAAAGCGGACGTCATCCTCGTAAACCCCACCTCCTTCCCGCAACCCGGCCTCGTCTTCGTCCCCGACCTCTCCTCCCGGTTTACGCGGGGCACCTGGTCCCGTAAGGGCGAGAGCGGCGGGAAATTATCCTCGATTGACAAAACAGAATCCGTTCCCGCCGCTCTCGCCCCTGCCGCCCTCCCCGAACAGCCCACCGCCTCGGGCAAATGGATCGACGCCGGCGAACTCCCCCCGTATTCCGTGACTCCCCTCACGCGTATCCCGTCCGGTACAGACGAGACCTCCACCCCCATCCGTAAGGGCGAGAGAGCCGGGAACGTATCCCCGATTGACAAGGCAGACCCCCATCCCGGCTCTCTCGCCCCTGCCCCTACCATCCTCGAAAACCCCCTCCTCCTCGCCGAATTCAACGCGGATGGAGATTTGGTTCGCCTCTACGACAAAACCGCCCACCGCGAAATCCTCGCCCCCAGCGCGATCGCCAACCAATTCCAAGCCTTCGAAGACCGCCCCAAAAACTGGGATGCCTGGGACATAGACATCTTCTACGACGACAAAACCTACCTCGCCGACCCCGCCACCTCAATTCATTGGCTGGAAACTGGCCCCCTCCGCCAGACCCTCGAAATCAAACGTCGCATCCTCCACAGCGAATACACCCAGCGCATCACCCTCACCCACAACTCCTCCCGCCTCGACTTCGACACCTGGATCAACTGGACGGAACGCCACATCGTGCTCAAAGTCGCCTTCCCCGTGGACATCCTCGCCCCGCAAGCCACCTACGAAATCCAATGGGGCAACGTCCAACGCCCCACCCACCGCAACAGCAGTTGGGACTGGGCACGCTTCGAAACCTGCGCCCAAAAATGGGCCGACCTCAGCGAAGGTGACTACGGCGTCAGCCTCCTCAACGACTGCAAATACGGCCACGACATCCGCAACAACACGCTACACTGTAGCACCATCCGCCTCACCCTCCTCCGCTCCCCCACCTCCCCCGATCCCACCGCAGACCTCGGCGAACACCGCTTCACCTACAGCCTCTACCCCCACACAGGTTCCTGGGACGAACGCACCATCGCCGCCGCGTACAACCTCAACGATCCAGTCATCGTTTGGATGACCGAAGACGGAAAACCGAAGACCGAGACTTCCCCGCCCCCCGTCTTTCGTCTCCCGTCACTCGTCAGCCTCGATTCCCCAAACGTGGTCCTCGAAACCCTCAAACGCGCCGAAGACGGCAACGGCCTCATCCTCCGCCTCTACGAATCCCAACGCAAACGCGGCCCCGTCACCCTCACCACCGCCTTTCCCATCCAATCCGCCTGGATCACCAACCTACTCGAAGAAAACGGCGAACCTATTCGCGTCGAACTGACTCTCGACGGAAACCAACTCCACCTCAACATCCGCCCCTATCAAATCCTCACCCTCCGTCTGCTCCCCGCCTGACCTCACGCTTCACCCACCCTCAACCCATTCCCTCCAAAAAATACTCCATCACATGACCCGCATCCTCGAATCCTCCAAATACCTCTCCCTCATTGCTGTGATCTCCCTCCTGCTCGCCGCCCTCGCCGCTTATTTTTGGGGGGCCGTCAAGACCTATGACACCATTGTCCTGATCGTTACTACCGCCGGAAAAGACCCCTTCATCACCGTATCCCTCATTGAAATCGTCGATGCCTTCCTCATCGCGACGGGTTTGCTCCTCTTCTCGGTCAGCCTCTACGAACTCATGATCAGCCATCTAAACCTCCCGGAATGGATGCTCGCCCACAACCTCCACGACTTAAAAGCCAAGCTTTCCAGTATCATTGTCCTCGTCGTAATCGTCAAATTCGTTGAAAAACTTGTGGATACTAAAGACTACCAGGGCATTTTCTATTATGCACTCGCGGTTGGAATTGTTTCCGCGACCCTGATCGCCTTCAGCCATTTCGGCAAAAAAGATTGAGCCAACAATACTAATTTGAGATTGAGGAATTCAATGGACACTTACTTCACCTCCAACTACACCGGCGAACCCTTCCAATTTTTCGGAACGGCGCACATCATCACCCTCCTCATTGGCCTCGCCCTCTTCGCAGGCGTCTTCTATCTCCCGAAGATCACCACCCCCACCAGCCGGAAGTGGATTCGCTACACCCTCGCGATCATCCTCATCCTCAACGAACTTGCTTACCACACCTGGCACATCGTCTACGGACGCTGGACGCTCCAAACCATGCTCCCCTTCCACCTGTGCAGTGTTATGGTCTGGCTCGGCGCGTACATGCTCTTTACCAACAACGGCAAAATCGCCGACTTCATGTACTTCCTCGGCCTCGCCGGAGCCACGCAAGCCCTCCTCACCCCGGACGTAGGCATTTACGGCTTCCCGCACTTTCGCTACTTCCAAACGTACATCGCTCACACGCTGATCATCGTTTCCGCGCTGTACATGATGGTGGTCGAAGGTTTCCGCCCCACCTGGGCCTCCGCCAAACGGGTGTTTATCTGGACGAATCTCTACGCGGCCTTTGTCTTTGTCCTCAATCTGCTCATTGGCAGTAACTACCTCTTCATCGCCCATAAACCCGAAACCCCCAGCCTGATCGACATGCTTGGCCCCTGGCCCTGGTATATCATCCCCCTCGAACTTATCGCCATCTCCATGATCCTGCTCCTCTACAGTCCCTACGCCATCAAGGACTGGAAAGAACGCGTAAGGAGTCAAACCGCTTGAAACTTCTTTCCCCCGTTCGTAGTCAGGCACGCAGGCTCCGTGGAGTGCCATTGGTAGGGCGGCACTTTCGTGCCATCCTACCAACCTTACCGCCTCTTGTTCGTAGTCAGGCACGCAGGCTTTGCGGAGTGCCGCCCTCACAACGGCACTTTCGTGCCTTACTACCAACCGTCATCCTCCTCGTCCTTCTCACCGCCTGCCAATCCCCCCCCACCCCCTCTCCTTTTCTCCTTATCACCCCCTCTCCTCTTCCCCTCCTCACCCCCTCCCCAATGCCCCTCGGCGCGGGCTTCCGCTACTCCTCCTACGGCCCCCCCTACGACCCTGGCCCGGACTATTGGGCATCCACCGGCCAACAAATGGCCGCCAAATTCCCGGACGCCGTCCCCGCCACGCTCTGGATCGTCGGCGTCATTTACGGCAACGGCACCTACCTCAACTTCCCGCTCGATGAAGAAATCGATGCGGTACCCGCCGATGTCCGCTTCTCCTACGTTGACCTCAACGAAGACGTTCTCACCCGTTTCGACGAAATGGGGGGGCAGGTCTGGCTTCAGGTCGAACCGGGCAACGCGGACGTGGTCGCCCTCATCCATGCGATGCTCGCCCGGTACGGGCATCATCCGAGCGTGGTCGGGGTGGGGGTGGATGTTGAATGGTACCAGTCCACCACCTCCCCCGTCGGGGAGCGGATCACGGACGAGGTGGCCGCCGCGTGGGTCGCCGCCGCCCGCGCACATGGGGAACGGTTCCGCGTTTTCCTCAAACATTGGGAAATTGACTGGATGCCCCCCACGTACCGGGATGGATTGCTCTTCGTCAACGATAGTCAGCAATTCGCCTCCCTCGATGCCATGCTCGCCGACTTCACCGCCTGGGGCGAACATTTTGCCCCCGCCCCCGTCGGATTCCAGTTCGGCTACCCCGCCGACCGCCCCTGGTGGGGTGAATACCCCGATCCCCCCGCAGAAATCGGCAACGCCCTCCTCCAAAACATCCCCAACACCGAAAGTCTGTTTTGGGTAGATTTCACGATTCTGGATGTGTTTCCAGACAAATAACGTAGCATCCTGAGCAGAGCGTAGTCTTCGGAGCGCAGTCGAAGGATGCGGCACCAACCAGTACCCCGCACCCTTCGACTTCGCAAAGCCTTCGCTCAGGGTGCTACCAATTTCTAATCTTCAGGAGTACCCCTATGAAAGTCACCGTCATCGGCGGCGGATCCACCTACACCCCCGAACTCGTCAACGGGTTCCTGGCCCGGACCGCCACCTTCCCCCTTACTGAACTTTGCCTCATGGACATCAACGAAGAACGCCTCGCCATCGTCGGTGGGTTTGCCCAACGCATGGTCGCGGCGAAAAATGCCCCGTTTAAAGTCACTCTCTCGACCAACCAGCGCGAGGCCATTCGTGGCGCAACTTACGTCACCACCCAACTCCGCGTGGGGATGATGGAAGCCCGGCGCAACGACGAATATCTCGGCCTCCGCCACGGGTTGATCGGGCAGGAGACGACCGGGGTTGGTGGGATGGGCAAAGCGCTCCGCACGATTCCCGTCCTCCTCAGCATCGCGAACGACATCCGCGAAACCGCACCGGGCGCACTGCTCGTCAACTTCACCAACCCCGCCGGGCTGGTCACCGAGGCCCTGGCACGGTACGCCCCCGATGTCCCTGCCGTCGGCGTCTGCAACGTGCCGATTGGCGCGAAAATGCGCCTGATCAAGAGCCTGGAAGAACGCCTGGGCACGACCATCCCCGCGGAATCTGCCCACCTGAACACCCTCGGTCTCAATCATCTGACCTGGCACCGCGGCTTCACCGTCGAAGGCGAAGAGATGTGGCCGCAGATCATGGAAGGTTATCTGGCTGACCTCCGCACGCAGGAACACCCCGAATGGGATGTCCAAACCATCGAAAGTCTGCGGATGATTCCGAACTACTACCTTCAATACTTTTACTACACGGACAAAAAATTCGCCTCCCAACAGAACTGGCCCCCGTCCCGCGCGGAAGAAGTCATCGAAATCGAAAACGGTCTCCTCGCTGATTACGCCAACCCCGCCCTGACCGAACCCCCCGCCGACCTGATGAAACGCGGCGGCGCGTACTACTCTACGGTTGCGACCCAACTCCTCAACGCCCACTACAACGACCTCGGCGAAACCCACGTCGTCAACGTCCCCCATCGTGGCGCGGTCGGCGGTGGGACCGCGGGTTGGCCTGCCGATTGGGTGCTCGAACTCCCCTGCCGCGTGGACCGCGCGGGGATGCACCCCCTGCCCGCCGAACCCCTGCCGACCGCGTGTTTTGGCCTGCTCTCGGCTGTCAAAGCCTACGAACTCCTCACCGTGGAGGCCGCCGTCCACGGCGACCGCAACGCCGCCTATCAAGCCCTCCTCGTTCACCCCCTCGGCCCCAAGGCGGATAAAGTACAAACCGTCCTCGACGACATGCTCGAAACGCACAAAGAACATTTGCCGCAATTTTGGCAATAATCCCTCCATCACGCATCACGTATCACGAAAAATTTGATATGTGACTCGTGATGCGTGACTCTCCCTACTCATCAAATCTCATGACAAACCCCTACCTCTCCAAACTCGGCTTTTCCCCCACCGACCGCGTCGCCATCGTCCACACCGACGACATCGGCATGTGCCATGCCACGCTCCCGGCGATTGCAGACTTGATGGACTTCGGTCTTGTCACCAGCGCCGCGGTCATGGTTCCGTGCCCCTGGTTTCAGGGCGCGGCGCAATACGCGCAAGCTCACCCCGGCGCGGACTTCGGCGTCCACCTGACCCTGAACAGCGAATGGTCCAACTACCGCTGGGGGCCTGTCTCCACGCGGGACACTGCCTCCGGCCTGATGGATGACGAAGGCTATTTCTTCTCCCGCACCGAACCCACCCAAACCCACGCGGATGTCGCCTCAGTACGTCGCGAACTGGACGCCCAACTTGCGATGGCGAAAGCGGCAGGGATTTCCCCCACCCACGCGGACACGCACATGTTTTGCGTGGGGCATCCGCGCCTTTTCGCCGCGTACGTGCAAGCCGCCCTCGACGCGGGCACGTTCCCCCTCGCGTTCCTCCCCGGCACCGGTGCGTGGCGACTCCTCTTCGGCGACGCGGACATCCCCGAACTTGCCCAAGCCGCCCACGAACTTGCCGAGCGCGGTCTCCCCTTGGTGGACGACATCCAATGGATGAACTTGCAAACCCACGAAGACCGCCTCGAAGAAGCCAAAACAAAATTCGCCGCTCTCCAACCCGGCATCACTCACTTCCTCCTCCACCCATCCGTAGACACCCCCGAACTCCGCGCCATCGCCCCCGACTGGCGTTGCCGCGTCGCCGATTACGAGACGTTTATGAGTCAGGAGTTGAAGGATTATGTGAAGGAGATTGGGGTGCAGTTGATTGGGTATCGGGCGCTGTTGGAGGCGATGGGGTCGAAATGATTCGTGATGCGTGAAACGTGAAAACAGGGTTTGCGACTTACCTGCATGTCGAAACGTGTCTGACATCCAAACCGCCGGAACAGATAAGTTTTCAGGGGTACTCTTATCCTCATCTGAATGATGTGCGGCAAAAATTGGCTGAAATGACCTCCTATCCCTCTTTGCCTCCTCGAAGGGCGGACTGGGTAGACTTTCAGCGCGCCCATACTAAAGACTATCTCTACAGAATTCAGCAACTTGCAGGGGGATTAAAGCTGGATTCCCCTCCTCGCATCAGTGCAGAGTGCATGGGGTTGGAGTTTTGCTTGCCTGGATATGAATATGGACTGGGTGGAATGTTGGAAGCAATTGACTGGATGAAACAAGGGAAGTTGGCACGGTCGGGACATTTTTGTTTGGGTGGGCATCACGCCTATGCCGATTGGGGGCATGGATATTGTTTGTTGAATCCGATGGCGGTCGCGGTGCGGTACGCGCAAGAACAGGGCTTTGAACGGATTTTGATTGTGGATTGGGATCACCATCATGGGGATGGAACTCAAGCCATTTTTGCTCACGATCCTTCTGTTTATTGCATTAGCATTCACAGCCTGGACGATTTGTATATGTCGCTGATGGGGATTTTACGGCAAGCCACCACCACCGCCGGAGAAAATGTTGGGCATTGTAATATTCCTGTTTTAAGTGGAAAATACGGCGATCATTTTCTGGAAGAGATGAACCTGCCTGGAAAATTTTATCGTGCCCAAACATGCCTGGCGGCCTTTGAAGAGGCTTTGGAAAACCTTCCCTGGTCGCCCGATTTGATTTGTATCCTCTCGGGCTACGACGCCCACAAAGATGATTTGGGCTATGACACAGCGAAATGGACAAATGATGACTTTCGTTTCCTCACCGAACGGATGATTACCCTTTCCCATCTCCATCACTGCCCCATTCTCTCTACGAATGGCGGAGGGTATCGGCTGGAAATCACCGTTCCCGCTGCCCTGACCCACCTCCATACCCTGGCGACTTTCTCACCGTGATTATTTCACGCATCACGATTCACGAGTCACGAATCACTTATCACTTTGGAGACTTCCTCTATGAACTATTACTTAGGCATCGACATCGGCGCGACGAAAAGTCACGCCCTCATCGCAGATGAAACCGGGCAGGCGGTCGGTTTTGGCACCGCAGGCCCGGGGAACCACGAAGTGGTGGGGTACGACGGGTTGATTGCCGTTTTGAATGACATCACAACCCAGGCGGTTGCACGGGCAGGCATTTCCCGCGCGGACATTGCCGGGGCGGGGTTCGGCGTGGCGGGGTACGACTGGCCGAGTGAGCGGGAACCGACGCTGGAGGCGATTGCCACACTGGGGCTTGCCTGTCCCGTTGAGGCAGTGAACGATACGGTCATCGGTCTGCTGGCGGGGGCGAGTGAGGGGTGGGGAATTGCCGTCGTGATGGGGACGGGGGAAAACTGTTGGGGATGGGATCAGGACCGCCGGACGGGGCATGTGACGGGCAATGGGGGGTATTTTGGGGAGTTCGGTGGATCAGGAACAGTGGTGATGCGTGCGGTTCAGGCCGTGTCAAAGGCGTGGAGTTTGCGCGGCCCACAAACCGCGTTGACCGAGGCATTTTGCCGCAAAACCGGTGCCAAAGATGCTGACGATCTGCTGGAAGGGATCGTGTTGGAGCGCTATCATTTGCACGCAGGGTACGCGCCGTTGGTGTTTCAGACGGCACACGCAGGAGATGAAGTCGCGAAAAAGGCAATCGCCTGGGCTGGAGAACAACTGGCGGATTTGGCGATTGGCGTGATTCATCAGTTGAATTTTGAAGACCGCGAATTTGAAATTGTCTTGACCGGGAGTTTGTACGAGGGTGGCTCGCTTATCCTCGACCCGATGAAAAACGCCATCTGGCAGGTGGCTCCCCGCGCGAAATTTGTCCGCCTGAATGCACCACCTGTGGTGGGAGGCGTTTTGTTGGGGATGGAGATGGGGGGCGTGAATGGGTATGCGGTGAGGGAGCGGTTAATCGAGACCACGCCAAGAATTGTGAAAATTTAATGGCGAAGTTACGCGCCATTCGTCTTTACTACTTCTTCACCGGCACCAGCGGTTTTCTCATCCCTTTCCTCAGCCTGTTCTACGTCGAGCGCGGGCTGACTGGCACCCAGATCGGCTGGTTGGGGACGATTGGCTCGTTGACGGCACTGGTCGTTGCCCCGATGTGGGGGCGGTGGAGCGACCGGATTCCGCACCCGCGCGGGTTGTTGCAGTTTAGCCTGGTGGGATTGGCGATTTGTTATCTGTTTTTGAGCCAGCAACATACGTTTTGGGGGATCGCGTCATTGATAATCCTTCAAGCACTGATTATTTCCGGGGCAGAGCCAATTTCAAATACGCTTGCGTTGGGGGCGGTGGAGGGGGAGGAAAAGGCCGGGTTCGGGAGCATTCGCATGTGGGGGTCGTTGGGCTGGGCCTTGTCCAGCGTGCTGAGCGGGTGGCTGATCGAACGGATTGGGCTGATTGTGGCCTTTGTCGCGAACGCGGGAGGGGCTGTGTTGAACGCTCTCATCCTGTCCTTGATTCCAATGAAAGAGAAAAAGGTACAGCCTCATCCGTCCGGCTCCCGGACGCGAGACCTGATCCGGTACTTTCGCTCAGATCGGGCGATGGTGGGGTTGGCGGTGGCCCTTTCGATTTTGTGGGTCACGCGGATGGGGATGTTCCAGTTTGAGACCATTTACATGAAACAGTTGGGGGCTGGGGAAGGGTTGATCGGCATTTCTTCGATGCTCGGTGCGTTGCCCGAACTCGCGGGGATGCTGTGGGCGGATCGGTTGGTGCGCCTGCGCGGGTCACATGCCGTGCTGAAATGGGGTATTTTGCTGTTTTCTGTCACAGCGTTGGGGGTGGCGCTGTTTCCGTCTATCCCCACACTGATTGCGATGCGTGTTTTGTCCGGCATCGCGTTTAGCTTTTACTGGATTGCGCTCGTCGTTTTTATCAACGAACGTGCGCCCCTCGGACAAACGGCGACCACGATGGCGCTTTACCTTGTCACCCTGCGGGAAACGGTTTCCATGGCGGGGGCACCGTTGAGCGGGTTGGCGTTCGACACGTTGGGGGCGTACTGGCTGTATCCGATTGGCGTCGCGGGAACTTTGCTCAGTTGGGTGATCTTGCGGTTTTCTGTGACGGGCAAGCGGAGTCAGGTTGATAATAGGGAATTGTGAATTTTGAATGGTGAATCATCGGACACGGATGTTTGAGGATGAACGCGGAATACATCAAAAACGAAACCTGTTTTAACGGGTTTTTTGTATCAGGCGATGAATTCCTATTCATCGCAATGAGCGTTTGTAAATAAATGTAGTCACCCGATCCCGCACCCTTCGACTACAGGTTCCGCCTACCCAAAGCCGCAGGCGAAACCCTCCGCTCAGGGTGCTACATGGCTCTTTAAACCAAACAGAGGTAAAAAAATGAAAATATGTATCATTGGTGGCACAGGCAACATCAGCACCAGCATTGTGCGCTTATTATTGGAACAAGGTCACGAGGTCACGGTTTTTAACCGAGGCCAGCGTCACCCCGTGCCCGATGGCGTGCGGCTGATCACGGGCGACCGGCACGACCGGGCGGGGTTCGAGGCCCGGATGCAACAAGAGTCTTTCGACGCGGCCATTGACATGATTTGTTTCACCCCGGAGGACGCGCAGAGTGATGTCCGGGCGTTTCGCGGCGTGGGGCAGTTTGTGATGGTTTCGACGGCGTGTACGTATGGGATTCAATCCGATTGGCTTCCGGTGACGGAAGATCACCCCCTGCGTCCGATTTCGGATTACGCGCGGAACAAGACCGCCGCGGACGCCGTGTTTTTGGAAGCGTACTACCGCGAGCAGTTTCCGGTCACGATCATCAAACCCTCCACCACCTACGGCCCCCAACAAGGCATGACCCGCCAGATCGCCTGGGATTTCTCATGGCTTGACCGGATTCGCAAAGGCAAACCCATCGTCGTCTGCGGGGATGGCAACGCGCTCCACCAACATTTGCACGTGGACGATGCCGCGCTTGCGTTTGCAGGCGTGTTGGGGAAACCGCACACGCTCGGACAGGTGTACAACATGGTCCGGCGCGGGTTCGTTACCTGGGCGGAGTATCACCGGGCGGCGATGAAGGTGTTGGGGCGGGAGGTGGAACTGATTGGGATTCCGTTCGAGGATTTGAAGCGGATGAACGTGCCAAATTTTGGCATTTGCGAGGATATTTTTGCCCATCACATCTATTACAGTGCGGAAAAACTGTTCCGGGATGTGCCAGAGTTCCAGCCGAAGATTTCGTTGGAAACGGGCATGGCGCAGGTCATCGAAGTGATGGATCGGGAGGGGCGGATTCCAAACTCGGACGAACTGACTTGGGAAGACAGGCTAGTGGCGGCGCAACGGGTGGTACGGGCGAATTTTTAGGGAATGATATGGTAAGATTATTTCACGCTTGAAGCAAAGGTATTAGTAATGGATATTGCACTACAAATCCCCACGAAAGCCCTTTCAGACTTTTGTCGCCGAAATCAGATTACAAAACTGGCCTTATTTGGTTCCGTTTTAACTGAACAATTTGGCCCTGAGAGCGATGTGGACGTGCTCGTGACATTTGCGCCAGAAGCGCATATTGGTTTTATGGCATTAAGTCGGATTAAGCGTGAACTGTCAGCGCTTTTCAAAAAACCTGTTGATTTAATTACTCCTGATGGATTGAAAGCCAATATGCGAGAAGGGGTATTAAAAAGTGCCAAAGTTGTTTATGCGGCGGGATAAACTCTACCTTCAAGACATTGTTGAAGCATGGATTATTGGCTGGTATGCGGCAACTGAAGATGTTATTTTATTGCGCTCAAAAGTTGCCGATATACTTTTACAAGAATTCCAAGACGAATAACGGGGAATTAACCGGCGGGGACTATGACTCACTTTAAGTAACGCTTTAACTTATTTTTAGGAGATTGTTATGCCAATTAACTTCGATCAAATCATCCCCCGCGCGGGAACCGACAGCATCAAATGGGACTTTTTCGGGCATGGCGGCGTGCCCGTCGAATTGGCGGAAGACGAACGGGCCAACGCCCCCCTGCCGCTGTGGGTCGCCGACATGGATTTCCCCAGCCCCCCGGAAGTGATCGCCGCCCTGACTGAACGCGCCCAACACGGCTTTTTCGGCTACACCGGCCTGACAAAATCCTACTACGACGCAGTCATCCACTGGATGCGGACGCGGCACGGGTGGGACGTCGAAAAAGAGTGGATCGTCAACACCCCCGGCATCGTCAATGCCCCGTTTCAACTCGTCCCCACCTTTGTCAAACCGGGCGAAAAAGTCATCGTCCAGCCGCCGGTGTACCACCCGTTTTATTATGCGATAGAAGCAGGCGGCGCGGTCATTGTGCGGAACCCCCTCGTCCACCACGCCGGACGCTACGAAATGGATTTTGACGACCTCGCCGCGCAAGCCGCCGACCCGGACGGAACAAGGAGGATCTGACCCCCCGCTACGGCGTGACCCCCTTATGCCTCCGGGTAAGAGAACCGTAAGCGGCGTCCCCGACGCTCTCATCGTCCGCAGACAGAGACGAAAGGAGAACGGACATGAAAGCGCTCGTACTGGCGCTTGCAGGGAGGCGTCGTCTGGCCGTGATCACGCTGGGGCTCGTCGCCCTGCTCGTTGCCGGCGGTGCATCCTTCGCCGCGACTCGCGACGGCAGCGACGTGATCAGCGGCTGCTTCGCCAAGCGCACCGGCGTCCTGCGGGTCGTCGAAACCGGCGTCTCGCAGTGCAGGGGCAAGGAAACCCTGCTGACA
>JABWBV010000046.1 GCA_013359445.1 Anaerolineales bacterium
CGTCCTCTCCCCCGATTCGGCAGACCTCTTTTTCTATGTCGGGGAGGCCCACTATAATCTCGGGCAATGGCCCGAAGCGCTGGAAGCCTATAATCAAGCCATCACCCTCAACGATAGCTTTGCCCCCGGATATTGGGGCCGTGCCCGTGTCCAACTCGCCCAAGACCCCACCACCGATGTGCTGGAAGACTTAACCAAAGCCCTCGAACTCGATCCCAACTTCGGCGCAGTGTACCTTGCCCGGGCGGCGTACTGGCTCCGCCAAAACGAACCCGAACTCGCTTTTCAAGACCTGGAAATCGCCCAAACCCTGTTACCCGAATCGGCCCTTCTGCCCCTCTATCTAGGCCAGGCCTATTTCCAACTCGGCGAACTCGATGAAGCCTTTGCCAAAGCCAACCTCGCCAAAGAACTCGACTTAACACTCCTGCCCACCTACCTGTTATTAGGCCAGATTTACAACCAAAGAGCAGACTACCGCCTCGCCATCCCCCCGCTCGAAACCTACCACCTGTACGTTCCAGAAGACCCAACCGGGATCAACGCGCTGGCCGTGGCCTACCAAATGACCAACCAGACCGACAAAGCCCTCGAAATGTACGACAAAGCCCTCGCCGAAGAGGATGAAATTTGGGATTTGCGCTACGCCCGAGGCCTTTTACACCTCGAAATCGGTGATACAGATGCCGCACTCGACGATCTGGTCGTTGCCAACCGGCTCAACCCCAACAACTTCGACATCCACATCGCGCTGGGCCAAACCTTTGCCGCCCAAGAAAACTACGATGTCGCCCGCCAACGATTTAACAGTGCGGAAAATTTGGCCGAAACAGAAATACAGTTCGCGACCGTTTATTACCAACGAGCCCTCGTGTTAGAAGCACTCGGAGATTTTGCCGCCCTCCAGGGGGCCGAACAAGATTGGACCGATCTGCTTGCCCTTCCCGAAGATATGATCCCGGAAGAATGGCGCACCACCGCCCAAGAACATCTGCTTGTTCTCAATCCCCCCACCGCCACCCCCACGCTAACACCTTCGATCACCCCCTCCCCCACGCGGACTCCTACCCCCACACGCACCCCAACGCCAACGCGTACCCCCACCGTCACCCGCACGGCTACACCGACCCTGACCCCAACCCTTACCATTACGCCTACCCCGTAATATTTAGTGAAGTCACCCCGCCAATCCCCGCAGTTCATCTTCAAAACTCTGGTTGTCCTCGCGGCCATTCTGTTGCCCATCCTGAGTGCTGTTCGCACCACGCCCACGCCCGAGGGG
The DNA here is from genome assembly GCA_013359445.1 of Anaerolineales bacterium. Taxonomy (GTDB): domain Bacteria; phylum Chloroflexota; class Anaerolineae; order Anaerolineales; family JABWBV01; genus JABWBV01. The sequence continues at coordinate 1,283 of JABWBV010000046.1, forward strand.
GTACTGGCGGGATTCATCAGTGCCCTGTTTATTAGCTTTCTCGTCAATTTTCCGTTTTTCCTGTTAGGGCGGGAGATCACCCTGGTTCAAGTCATGGCGTTGGGCACGGGCTTAATTTATGGGGCCAGTACAGCCATTTGGGGGTTGACAGTTGGATTTTTTTTGGGGGCCTGGCTTCCACGTCTGTTCAAACTCAACCCAAAGATCGCTCTGGCTCTGCCTCAAAATTCCCTAAAAAACCTTCCGCTCTCAGAAAACGTCTATCAACTCGGCCTACAAACCCTCCCCCTCGCCATAACATTTTTCATCTTCCAAAGAGAATCTGGCCTGGCCGCAAGTTCCGGTTTCCCCGATGCCATCCAAATCATCACCATTTCCCTGGCCTTTGCCTGTCTGCATACGGTCATTTTTGGCTTAGGTCTGCGCCTGGGAACAACCTATTCCAACGACAATTTCCGGCAGGACATGGTTTCCCTCCTGATCGTCGAAACCCTGCCGCTCCCCTTCGTCCTCCTCGCGGTGCAAGCCTACCCCAGCATCTCCCTTGGCTCGCTCGCAACGTTAGGCGGCATCCCCAGCATTTTGGCGATCCTCATGTACGGCATGAGCAGTGCCCGCAGTTCGCTCGAACGCCGGGTGCAAGACCTCTCCACCATCAACCACATTAGCCAAACGCTTCGCTCCACCCTGGAACTCGAACCTGTTTTGGAAACCATCCATCAACAAGTTACCCAATTGCTGGGGGTCGAGAGTTTTTATGTGGCGATGTACAACGCAGAGGCCCAGCAGATCTGGTACCCCATCTCGGTCAAGAACAACGAACGCCAACTCTGGCGCCCCCGTCCGGTCGCGAATCGGCTCACGGATCGGGTAATTCTGGAATCGCGCCCGATCATCCTCCCCCGCCAGGCCCGGGAATCCCTGCCAGGGATTGGGCTTTCCTACGGGGAAGAAGCGCTTAATGCCTGGTTGGGCGTTCCACTTATCACCCCTCAACGCACTATCGGGTGTTTGGCCGTGCTCTCTGCCTCGCCTGACTCAGAATTTACGCGGGAAGACCAGGATTTGCTAACGATTCTCTCCGGGCAGATCAGCGTCGCCATCGAAAACGCCCTGCTGTTTGAGCAAGCCCAAAGCCGCGCCGCACACCTGGAAAACCTCAACCAACTCAGCACCCTGATCACCGCAAACTTAAACCTGAAAGAAGTGCTCGCCAAGGTGTGCAAATCCGTAACCCAGGTGGGGGGCGGACAACAAAGTGCCATCTATTTACTTAGCCCGGACTCTGGCGAAATCTCACTGGCCCATTCGCAGGGGCTTTCGGTAGAGTTTGTTCAAAACAGCACCCACTTTTCGTCTGCCAATAGCATCCGTGCCCGATGTTTACGCACCGGCCAACCTTTCCTCGTTTCCGACGTGCTGGAAGCCGACCTGGATGAAACCTACCTCCACCAATTACAAGAAGCCAACATCCACGCCCTCGGCGATTTTCCCCTGACCACCCCCGATGGGCAATTGGGGTTTTTGAGCGTTTATTTTGATGCCCCCCACCGCTTTACCAACGAACAGACCGAACTCCTACAAATTTTCGCTTCCCAAGCCGCCCTCGCGGTTTCCAATGCCCGCCTCCACGCGCAAACCGATCAGGCCCTTTCCCGGCGGGTGCATCAACTTTCTCTGTTAGAAGCCGTCGGGCGCGAATTATCCGCGGTCACCTCTTCGGCTCGGCTTTTCCCCATGATCCTGGACTACGCACTGGAATTTACTAACTCCACCTGGGGCAGTATCATGCTTCACGAACCGACCAACGGAACGGTCGAAGTACAGTTTTCAAAGGGGTACGCTCTCCCGAAAAAACGGTTTGCCGATCAACTGGGCATCGTGGGGCGTGTGATCCGCACCAAGGCCCCCGCCAACGTTGGGGAAGTGAATCAGGATTCCGATTATCTTGACTTGAGCGGCGGGCGGGCAAAATCGCAATTGGTCGTGCCCATGTTGCATGAAGGACGGGTACTGGGGTGTATTTCTATCGAAAGCCCACAATACAATGCGTTTGACCATAACGATCAGGCCTTTGTGAGCCAGCTTGCCAACCAGGCGGCAGTTGCCCTCGTGAACGCCAGCCTCTACGAAGAAACCCAAAAACGTCTGCGGGAACAATCCAGTCTGTATCTGGTCAGTTCCAAGCTTGTCGCCTCCCTCACGCTGGATAACGTGACCCAAACCATCGGGCAGGCCATTTCCGCCGCGATGGACGCGTCCCTAACCGGGATATATCTCTGGGACGCGCCCAAAGAGGCCTACATCTTAAAACACTACACCGTCTCTTCTTATCTTCAGAATCACACCCTCCTGCCAGACGTGCTGACGGGGGGACAACTCCGCACCAAGCCGCCCCATCTCCAAACGACCAGCGCCCTCCGAATTTATCAGACCCCAAGCCAGATGATCAAACATCTCAATCTGTGTGCCGATTGTCAGGCGCTAATCCAACCCCTGATGATCAACGAGGAACATGTCGGCGTGGTTGTGATGCACGCGCCCAAAGAGCGGCAATATACGGAAGAAGAACTCCGTCTGGCCCGCACCATCGCCGCCCAAGCTTCCATTGCCATTCAAAACGCGCAACTCTTCAACGACGTGATCAAGGGGCGGGATCATTTACAAGCCGTCCTGAATGCCGTGGGCGAAGGCATTTTGATGATCAACGGCGAGGGCATCATCACCATGGCCAATGAGCGGATTGGCAAACTGATCAACACCGACGCCGAACACCTGCTCAACGCCCGTTTAGTCCATTTGGGCGAAACCGTTCTCCGCACGTTGGGGTTCAGCCAGCCACAGGCCCTGGAACTGATCAAAGTCCTCACGCAAGGACTGATCCCGGCGGGCACGAAAACCCTCGTGCATCGGAAAGAGGGGGGGCCGGAGAAAGTGCTCGAATGTACCACTGCCCCTGTGTGGGGTCAGGGCGACCGACCGATGGGGGTGATTATCATCGTGCGCGATATCACCGAAGAACATGAAATCAATCAGGCCCGCGAACTCCTCACCCAAACGGTTGTCCACGACCTGAAATCCCCGATGACCGCCATCACCAGCGCCCTCGCCCTCATCGAAGAAACCGCCAACGACCCAGAAGTGGACCGCGACCTCGTGGAACAATCGATTTCCATTGCCAATCGTGCCGCAAACCGCATCCTGACCCTGGTCGATGCCTTGTTAGACATTGCCAAAATGGAATCGGGGCAAATGCGCCTGGAACTTAGCCAGATCGAACCGGGCGAACTGCTCGAACAGGTTGCCAAAGACTTTTTGCCCCAAGCCCGGTCGATTGGGGTGGTTCTGCAAACCCTGCTAGGGCCGGGACTCCCTAGCATTCGCGGGGATACGGGCAAAATCGTGCGAGTTCTGGCAAACTTATTGGACAATGCGTTTAAGTTCACCCCGACAGGCGGGCAGGTGATCCTTTCGACCGAACAAACCGCCAACCAAATGCTCAAAATCCAGGTGGCAGATAATGGGCCTGGCATTCCTGCCGAATACCGCGAGAAAATTTTTGACCGCTTTTCGCAAGTGCCTGGCCAAAAGGGTCGGCAACGTGGCTCCGGGTTAGGGCTAACGTTCTGCCGTCTGGTTGCGGAGGCCCACGGGGGGAAAATTTGGGTCGAACCGAACCCCGCGGGGGGGAGTATTTTTGTGTTTACCCTGCCTATTCGCGGTCCGGTTCAGGCCAATTCCACGCTCAAACCTGGGTAGCGCCAACAAAATCGGTACAGCGTCCGCTCAATCTTTTCAGCGAGCCTCCGCCGCCCCCAACGGGCGCGTATCCTAGAAAACGCCTCCGGCTTAGTGTGGAGAATATCCCCCTGAAGAGTATATGAATTTAGTTAGCGTGTGTGGCCTTAGCACTTGTCAAGCCTGAGTGCTATCGCTATAATGCTCGCACTTCCAACCCCCACCTCTGGATTTGGAGGAGTCTACTATGCCTATTTACACGTACCGATGTGCCAATTGCGGCACAGAACTCGACCACCGTCAGGGTTTCAGCGATCCGCCCCTGACCCTTTGCCCTACTTGCGCGCAGGAACAACTCGTTCGCGTCTACAAACCGATCCCTGTGGTCTTCAAAGGCTCGGGCTTTTACGCAACCGATCACCGTTCCCCCTCCGGTGTTGGTAAAAACGCCAATGGCGCATCCAAAAGTGCCGAAGGGGAAACGAAAAGCACGGAAAGTGAAAGCAAGAGCGAGAGCAAAACCGAGAGCACCAGTACCGAAAGCACCAAGAGCGAAAGCAAAGCCTCCTCGCCCACAACCCAAACTGTTTCATAAAAATATTTGCCCCGTAATTCCTCCCGCTTATGGATGAATCTCGAAAAAAAGGGGTGAAAGGGGGGCTGTACAGCCCCCCTTTCACCCCTTTTTTTTTCGGAACTTCTTACTCTTGGTAAGTAAATACTTTGCCCCTGTATTATGATACGCCTCTAAAAATGAGGCGTATTTTTTTGAGGAACACATGCCAGAGATACATATAACCCTTGACCCCATTGCCACCTCATTTGAGGTAGTCCTTCAATCCGGCCAACAGGTAGGAGAGATGGAACAAAAAGAAAATCAGGCTGGGCAAAAACACCTGACCCTTTTTTTAGGCTCAAAACCCCTCTCCGCAGAAATTCTACGCCAGGCAGGGGGCCATCTCGCGAACTGGTTGGTCGATCATAAAGAAATCGAACAGGTTCTTCTGGACCTGACGCCTATCCTGGCTTTGTCCTACGCGTCCTTTTTTGAAGGGCTTTACCTCGGGGGCTTTCGTTTTGACCGGTACAAATCCCACGTTCCTGCGCGTTCCCCCCTCACCATTCAAGTCCACCCGGCCTCCGACGCCGTGCAAACCGCCCTCACCCAGGCCACCATCCTCTGCACCGCCCAAAACCTCGCGCGTGAATGGGGTCACGAACCCCCGAATGTTATCAACCCCCTGACTTTAGCAGACCGTTGTCAGACACTCGCCAGCCACCTGAACCTCCAATGCACCATCCTGGACGATCAGCAATTGGAAGCGATGGGGGCAGGGGCCATTGTGGCCGTTGGCAAAGCCAGTCAAACGCCCTCCCGCCTGATCATTCTCGAATATCCGGGCACCAATCCAACCGAAAAACCTGTGGTTTTAGTTGGCAAAGCCATCACGTTTGATACCGGGGGCTACACCATCAAAACGCGGGATGGAATGGTGGGGATGAAGTACGACAAATGTGGGGCCATGGCCGTCATCGGGCTGATGCAGGCGGTGGCCCAACTCCGCCTCCCCGCGCCCGTCATCGGGATCATCGCGGCCGCCGAAAACATGATTGCAGGCAACGCTTACCGCCCCAACGACATCATTACCACCCTCTCCGGGCAAACGGTGGAAATTATCAGTGCCGACGCCGAAGGGCGAATGGTGCTGGCAGATGCCTTGACCTATGCCAGCCGAAATTTTCAGCCCCGCGCTGTGATTGACCTCGCAACCCTGACAGGGGGGGTGGGGGTGGCGCTGGGCGAGGTGCGGGCCGGGTTGATGACGAACAACGATGCCCTCGCGGAAGCCCTTTTTCAGGCGGGTGAACGCACTTACGAGCGGCTTTGGCGGTTGCCGTTGGACGAGGAATATCTGTCCCTGATCAAGGGCGATGATAGTGATTTTAAAAATTCTGGCGGGGCCAAAGCTTCCGCGATCATTGGGGGGATTTTCTTGCAACAATTTGTTTCGGCAGAGATTCCTTGGGCACATTTGGATATTGCCAGTGTGGCCTTTCCTGATAAACCGGGGCCGTATCGGCCCAAGGGCGCATCCGGGTTTGGGGTACGGTTGTTGGTTGATTTTCTGCAAAACTCCCTTTGGGCCTAACATTGGAGCGTTTCTGATGCATGAGGTCGAAATTCTAATTGTTGAAGATAATTCTTCCGAACTTGAATTAGCCCTTTACGCGCTCAAAAAACATCATATTGCGAACCATATCGTCGTTTTGCGCGATGGGGCAGAGGTGATTGAATATTTGTTTGGCAAAGGCGATGAAGTTCCCCCACCGGCCAAAATTCCCAAATTGATTTTGTTGGACCTCAAACTGCCCAAAGTTAACGGCATTGAGGTCCTGCGGCGGATCAAAGCTGAACCCCGTTTACAAACCATTCCGATTGTTGTGATGACCTCCTCGCGCCAGGATCAAGATCTGGAAGAATGTTATCGGTTAGGGGTCAATAGTTACCTCGTGAAACCGGTGAATTTTGACCAGTTCTCAGAGGCCATTCGACAAGTGGGTTTTTATTGGATTTTGCTCAATCAAAGAACACAGTGAAGGCGGAAGACGTGAGCATTGTATGATAGACTTATAGGACATCATCAAATATAAAAAAATGGGTTCTACCGGGATTAACGGGATAGAAACAGGCGAGCCAAAAAATGTAACGTCTCAGCCAGGGTGGAGTGTTTTTTCGCCGGGCTTGAGCCGTTACGATCAAAAGAGGGTTTTTGGAACAATCGGGAACCTGGTTTTTGAAGACGTTTGGGGGACGCCCAACACCTTTGGAATTCGGACCTTATCCGTTAAAATCGGAGGGCCGAATAGATGATTCTGGAGAAAAAAAATATGGCCAAAACTCGCGTTGAAATTGTTCTAGTAGAAGATAACCCCAGTGATCTGGAATTGACGCTTCACGCCCTTAAGAAACATAACCTGGCCAATCACATCGAAATTGCAAGGGATGGGGCTGAGGCATTAAGACTTTTTTTTGGAACCGATGGAACGGAAGAGGGAATGATGGAAAAATCCCCCAAAGTTGTCCTCTTAGATTTAAAACTTCCCAAAGTGGATGGCTTAGAAGTCCTCAAACGCTTAAAAAGCGATCCTCGCACACATAATATCCCCGTTGTCATTTTGACCTCATCCCGCGAAGAGCGCGACCTTGTTGAAAGCTATCGCCTCGGTGTCAACAGCTACATTGTTAAACCGGTTGACTTCAAACAATTTATAGAAGCCGTTCAACAATTAGGGCTGTATTGGCTCCTCCTTAATCAACCAGCTGAATTATAGTTGTAAATCTGGTGGGCTAATCTTTATGGGCACTCCTCTCCGTGTCTTAATTTTAGAAGATCAGATTTCTGATCTTGAACTGACGTTGATGCACTTAAAACAGGCTGGTTTTGATCCAGCCTGGACTTGTGTGGACAAAAAAGAGGACTATCTGGCCCACCTCAAGGATGGTTTCGACATCATCCTGGCAGATTTTAAACTCCCACAATTTGACGCCCTCCATGCTCTGCAACACCTCAAAGAAAGTGGATTAGACCTGCCTTTTATCGTTGTCAGCGGGGCGATCAGCGAAGAAGTGGCCGTACAATGTATCAAAATGGGGGCCGCCGACTATCTGCTCAAAGATCGGATGATCCGGCTTGGCCCCGCGGTCGAAAACGCCCTCAACGAAAAAAAACTCCGCGACGAACAAAAACGCTCCCACGCCCAGGTTCGTTTGCTTTCTTCCGCCATTGAACAAAGCACCGAGGGCATTGCCGTTACCGACATCAGTGGGCAATTTCTCTTCGCCAACAATGCCCTGGCCGGCATGCACGGGTACATGCCAGAAGAACTAAAAGGCAAAAACATCGCCATTCTCTATACCCCGCAAGAAAGCTCCCTCATCGAATCTGCTAATTTGCGCGCCCTCACCGAAGGCCAGTATAGCGACGAAACCTGGCACACCCGCAAAGACCAAACCACCTTCTCCGGGCAAAGCCACATCTCTCTGCTCCGCGATGAAAACAGCAACCCCATCGGCCTCATCCACACCTTGCGCGATATTACCGAGCGCAAACAAGCCGAAGAAAAAATCAAACAACTCCTGATCGACCTGCAACAGAAAAACGAAGAACTCGCCCACGCCTACGATGCCACCCTCGAAGGCTGGGTCCGTTTCCTGGACTTGCGCGATCAAGAAACCGAAGGCCATACGCAACGCGTCACCGAAATGACCACCGAACTCGCCGCCCAAATGGGGTTCGCTGGCGCCGGGTTACTCCATATTCGGCGTGGAGCCTTACTGCACGACATCGGCAAAATGGGCATCCCCGATAATGTCCTCCGCAAACCTGGCCCCCTCAACAACGATGAATGGGAAATCATGCGCCGCCACCCGGTGTACGCCTTCCAAATGCTCTCCCCCATCGAATTCCTGCACCCCGCGTTGGACATCCCCCATCATCATCACGAACGCTGGGACGGGACCGGCTACCCCAACCAACTCATCAAAGAAGAGATTCCCATGCCCGCCCGCATGTTTGCCATCATCGACGTTTGGGACGCCCTCAACTCCGACCGTCCCTACCGCAAAGCCTGGCACCCCGAAAAAGCCATCGACTACATCAAATCCCAATCTGGCAAACACTTTGACCCGCACCTGGTCCAAATCTTCCTGGACTTCATCGCCTCCAAAGGGTTTCTGCACAGCACCAACCACAACCACTAAACCCACAGAGTACTCAGCCAGGAAATTAGCCCGAAAAAAAGGGGGATGCACATCCCCCTTTCACCCTTTTTTTCGAGGCGTTTCCTCTCTAAGCCTGAGCAGTTACCCCAAAGATGCCGCGGCCCTAGAAAGAAGCATACGTCCTGGGGCTTATCCGCTTTCTTGACACCTGCCCCTTGACGTATCCAACACGTTTAAGCTAAAGGAGTCTGTCATGAAAACCCTCAGTCTCGCCCCTGCGGCCCTCCGCCGCCCCTGCGACCCAACCACCCTTTCTTTTCAAACCACCGCAGACCTCCCCGACCTCGCCAATTTCATCGGCCAACCGCGCGCCTATCGCGGCCTAGAACTGGGCAGTGAAGTCACTGGCCTTGGCTACAACATCTACGTCATGGGCCTGCCCGCCTCTGGGCGCACCACCCTCAGCCGGGAATACCTCGAACAAAAAGCCGCCACCCTCCCCACCCCCCAAGACCTCTGCTACGTCAACAACTTCACCGACCCGCACGAACCCAAGGCGCTTCCCCTCCCCACCGGGCGCGGCACAGAATTCCGCAAAGACATGGAAGCCCTCCTCACACGTGGCGAACAAGAAATCCAACGCGCCTTCAACAGCGACGAATACAGCAAAGAAGCCTCCCGCCTCGCCGACGATCTACAAAAAAACCGCGAAGCCGCCCTCTCCCGCCTGCAAGCCTACGCCGCCAAATACAACTTCCTCATCGCCCGCACCCCCTTCGGCTTTGTCCTCGTCCCCTCCGTAGACGGCCAACCCCTCAAACCCGAAGAAATCGAAAAACTCGCCCCCGAAAACCTCGAAAAACTCAAAGAACTGGAACTTAAAGTCAGCGCAGAAGTCAAAAAAACGCTGGAAAAAGTGCGCGAGATGGAGCGCACCGCCCAAGAAACCCTACACGAACTCGACACCCGCACCGCCCTCTTCGTCGTCGAACACCTCGTCGATAGCCTGCGCGAAAAATATACCGGACTGGATCAAATCCTGGCCTACCTCAACGCCGTCCAAAAAGACATCGTCGAAAACGTAGACCCCTTCCGCGCCGACCCTAACCAACAAGGGGAAAACGTCGCATCCCTGCGCGAAACCTGGCTTAAACGGTACACCGTAAACGTCATCGTAGATCACGACGGGCGAAAAGGTGCCCCAGTCATTCTCGAAACCCAGCCAACTTACCAAAACCTCGTCGGGCGCATCGAACACGAAATGGTCATGGGCGCTACCCGCACCGACTTCACCATGATCCGCCCGGGCGCCCTCCACCGCGCCAACGGCGGCTACCTGATCCTCCCCATTCGCGAAGTCCTCATCAACCCCTACGCGTGGGAGGGCCTCAAACGTTGCCTGCGCGACGGCAGTATCCGCCTCGTCGAACTTGGCAACCAACTCGGCCTGCTCAGCACCACCACCCTCGAACCTGAACCCGTCCCCCTCAACGTCAAAGTCATCCTCGTCGGCACACCGCTCCTCTATTATTTACTCCAGCAATACGACGAAGACTTCCCCAAACTCTTCAAAGTCCGCGCCGAATTCACCAGCCAAATGGACCGCACCCCCGCCACCGAGCAGGAATACGCCCTCTTCATCCGCTCTGTCACCCTCGAAAACCACCTTGCCCCCTTCGACCGTACCGCCGTCGCTCGCATCATCGAACACGGCGCGCGCATGGTCGAAAACCAAAACAAACTCTCCACCCGCTTCGGCAAAATCGCCGACCTCGTGCGGGAGGCCGAATATTGGGCGCGCAAAACCAACAAAGAATCCGTCGCCGCGGAAGATGTCCAACGCGCCATCGAAGAAGGCATTTATCGTAGCAACCTGCTCGAAGAACGGCTCCAAGAAATGATCGTCGAAAACACACTAATGGTAGACGTAGAAGGCACCGCGGTCGGGCAGATCAACGCCCTCTCCGTCCTCCAACTCGGCGATTACGCGTTTGGCCGCCCCAGCCGGGTGACCGCCACCGCCCAACCGGGCCGAGGCGGGGCACTGGACCTCGAACGCAAAGCCGAACTAGGCGGGCCGATCCACACCAAAGGGGTCATGATCATCAACGGCTTCCTGGGCGGACGCTACGGACACGAAAAGCCCCTCACCCTCTCCGCCAGCCTGACCTTTGAACAATCCTACGACGGCGTAGAAGGCGACTCCGCCTCTGCCGCGGAACTCTTCACCCTCCTCTCCGCCCTCACCGGCATCCCCCTCCGCCAGGACCTCGCCATCACTGGCTCGATGAACCAACACGGCCTCATCCAACCCATCGGCGGGGTGAACGAAAAAGTGGAGGGCTTTTACGCGGTGTGCAAAGAAAAAGGGCTGACCGGCACGCAAGGGGTGGTGATCCCAGCCAGCAACGTGCGAAACCTGATGCTCCGTGCGGAGGTCGTGCAAGCCGTGGCGGATGGCAAGTTCCACCTATGGGCGATTAAAACGGTGGACGAAGGGCTGGAGATTTTCACCGGGATGGAGGCGGGCGTGCGAGGGGCAGATGGCACATATCCCGAGGGGAGCTTTAACCAGGCGGTGGTGGAGAAGTTAGAGGCGTTTGGGGAGGCAGTCAAAGAAAAGAAAAACGGAAATTCTTCCGAAGAAAGCGAGGAGAAAAAATCATGAAAGACGAATACACCATCGCTTCCCTGGACCAACCCGCATGGGACGTGATTGAACAAGGCATTACCGACTACAACACCCAACAAGCCGGAGAAGATCATGTCAAACGGCTATGTTTTGTGGTTTACGGCCCAAATCAGGAAATTGTCGGCGGCGTGATCGGCGCGACGTATTGGGATTGGTTATACATTGACTTAATGTGGCTGAGGGAAGATGTTCGCAGGCACGGGTTTGGACGTCGCCTGATGACCCTGGCAGAAGATGAAGCCCGCCAACGCGGGGCCAAAAACGTGTATCTAGACACCTTCAGTTTTCAGGCCCCGGAGTTTTACAAAAAACTGGGGTACGAGGTCTTTGGCGAACTCAAGGATTTCCCCGTCGGCCATCAGCGTTTCTTTTTGACGAAACAGCTTTAAGCGGAAAAGCCTGAGCACGCCCAAATAATCATGCCCTCCCGCCCCCCTCAAGAAAACTACTACCTCCAACGCATCCACGCCGTCATCGCCTACGTTCGCGAGAACTTGCAGGCAGATTTATCGCTGGACACCCTCGCGCAGGTCGCGGGCTTTTCGCCCTTTCACTTTCACCGCGTCTTCAAAACCCTCACCGATGAAACCATTAACGACATGGTGCTTCGCCTCCGACTGGAACGCGCCGCCGCGTTGCTCCGCGCCACCCCCGAACTTTCCGTGACTGAAGCGGCGTTCGAAAGCGGGTTTACGTCCGTCCCCGTCTTCTCCCGCGCGTTCAAAAAACAATACGCCCTCAACGCCAGTCAATGGGACCGGCAAAGTCCACTCAAAAATAGCAAGAATGATCAAGTATCCGCACCTTTTCCCCATTATAATTTAGAAAATTTGAGCTATTTCCAAGATGAGTTTGAGGTCCAGATCCGCCCTCTCCCCGCCCAACGCCTGGCTTACATCCGCATTTACGATGCCTACAGCCAATTCACTGAAATCGTAGACGCGTACCACCGTTTGCGCTCCTGGTACCAACAGCGTGGCGGGCGGCTGGAAGACACCACCCTCTACGGCATGTCGCAAGACGATCCGGACGTGACCCCACACCATTTGTGCCGCTTTGATTGGTGCTTGCGCGTGCCCGACTCATGGCAAGCCGAAGGCGAGATCAACATGCAAAACTTTCCAGCGTGTCAGGTAGCCTCCCTCTCCATTCAAGGCGACATCCAGCAGGAAGACAAAGCCCTTCAATATCTCTTTCGCTACTGGCTACCGCGAAGTCGTTACCAACCCGCCAACCTGCCCGCCATGGAAATCTACCGGCACCACCCCGCAGAACTGGGCTGGGAGACCTTCGACCTCGAATGTGCTGTTCCTGTAATAGCTCTCTAAAAATTTTTCTGGCGTACGTCAGAAAACGCAATTTCATTTCCCAAAGGAGAACGCGATGGAACTCGGTGCATTTTCAATTAGTCTGGCAGTCAAAGACATCAAAGCCTCGAAAGATTTTTATGAGAAACTTGGCTTTAACGTGTTTGGTGGCGATATAGACCAAAACTGGCTAATCTTAAAAAACGGCGACACGTTGATCGGCCTTTTTCAAGGCATGTTTGAAAAAAATATGCTGACCTTCAACCCCGGCTGGGATGTCAACGCCCAAAAATTAGACACGTTTACCGATGTGCGGGAAATCCAACGCCACCTCCAAGCTCAGGGCCTCGCATTTGAAACCGCCGCAGACGAAACCACCACCGGCCCAGGCTTCTTCATGATCGTAGACCCTGATGGCAACCCGATTCTTGTCGATCAACATATTTGAATGGAATCCGCGCAAAACCCTTGAGTGATTCCCCGCCCTCGGTTATACTCTCACTAGATGTTTATCTAATCCCACCAGGAATCGAAACTGTACTTATGACCAGCACACCTTTCATCCCAATGACCCTTGTGTTTCCCGCAGGAGATGGTTATCTTCTGTGTAAAAGACGGTGTTGATTCCTCCTAAACGATAGTTACGTATTCCCCCAAAATGCGTGAGGACACACCCTCACGCATTTTTTGTTTCTATTTGCAGGATGCAACTCGCAACCCAATGTCACAAACCACGCCATTTGTACCTGAGGTAAGACGCCCAAACGTCGGAAGTCTCCACCGCTCTCATTTTTCCTTCAAGCACACCTTTATCGAACGATTTCTTCCCTAACTGCACACCAAAAACTTCCGAAGTTTACCCTTCGTGTACTTCCCTTAGTGGATCAAAGAGAAAAACCATGACCAATAATAGTCACCCTCACCCCCCCGAATTTGACCTCAAACACACCGTCCACGAAAACCGCTTCATCGGCATGTGGCGGATGATGCGCGGCTTCCGCTTTCAATACTTTGGCGCCACCGCCAGCGCGGGCGTCGCCGCCGGGATGAAAACCGCCACCTTTCTGCTCATCCAATACCTGATTGACGACGTTCTCGGCAACGGAATGCTCAACCTGCTCCCATGGGTGGGGCTGGGTTTCGTCGGGTTCGCGCTCCTTGAAGGGGGTGCGACCTTTTTGGGCGGGTGGCTCGCCGCGCAAACCGCGGAAGGGATCGCCCTCCGCCTGCGGAACTACCTGTTCGACCACATCCAACGCCTCACCTTCAGCTACCACGACCGCACCCAAACGGGCGAACTGCTCCAACGCGCCACCTCCGACGTGGACACCATTCAGCGCTTCTTCCTCCAGCAAGCGTTAGACGTGGGCCGCATCCTCTTGCTATTCCTCATCAACTTCATCGCCATCGCCTTCATCAACGTCCGACTAGCGTTCCTTTCCGTCATCGTATTACCCCCCATCTTCGCCGTCTCTATCTGGTTCTTCAAAAAGATCGAAAAAGCCTACGAAAAATATCAGGAACAAGAGGCCAAACTGTCCACCACCCTACAAGAAAATCTGAGCGGGGTACGCGTGGTCAAAGCCTTTGCCCGCCAACAACACGAAATTGACAAATTTGAAGTCGAAAACAAAGAAAAATTCCGGCGCGGCATCCGCCTCCTGCTCATGCACGCCTCCTACTGGCCCACCACCGACATCATCGCCGGGGCACAAATGCTTGGCGGGTTCACCCTCGCCGCACTCATGGCCATCAACGGCGAAATCACCGTCGGCGATTACATGGCCTATGCCGGGATGCTGATCTGGATCATTTGGCCCATGCGGAACCTCGGACGGTTGATCGTCCAGGGATCGGAAGCCCTCGTCTCCTACAGCCGCGTCTCCGAAATCATCAAACAAGACCGCGAGCCGCTCACCGAAGGCACCCACATCCCCCACGGTGAACTACACGGCGAAGTCATCTTTGAAAACGTCCACTTTGCCTACGACGAAAACACGCCCGTCCTGCACAACATCCTCTTCCACGCCAAACCCGGACAGGTGATCGCGCTCATGGGGCCGACCGGGTCCGGCAAAACCTCGCTCGTCAACCTGCTCCCCCGCTTTTACGATTACCAGCAAGGGCGCATTCTCCTCGACCGGGTGGAGTTGAAAGACTACCCCCGCGCGTTTCTCCGTTCCCAGATCGGCATCGTGGAGCAGGAACCCTTCCTATTCTCCCGCACCATCCGCGAAAACATCGCGTACGGCATCGGCAGAGAAGTGACCGACGAAGAAGTGTACGAGGCCGCGCGGGCCGCCGCGATCCACGACGTGATTTTATCCTTCCCGGAAGGGTACAAAACCCTGGTCGGGGAGCGCGGCGTCACCCTCTCGGGCGGGCAAAAACAACGCGTCGCCGTCGCCCGCACCCTGCTCAAAAACCCACGCATCCTGATTCTGGATGACGCCACCTCCTCGGTAGACACCGAGACCGAGGCCGCCATTCGACAGGCGCTCGACAACTTAATGGAAAACCGCACCACCTTCATCATCGCCCACCGCATCCAAACCGTCATGCACGCCGATCAGATTCTGGTCTTCGACAAAGGCCACATCGTCCAACAAGGCACGCACGACGAACTGCTCGAAGAAGACGGCATCTACCGCCGCATCTTCGACGTGCAGGCAAGGATCGAGGAAGAAGTGGAGAAGGAAATTGCGAGTGTGAGGTAACTATGACCGACAACTACGAATTTGAAGAAGAAGAATTCAATACCCGTTTCAACGGAAAAACCATTACCCGCATTGCCCAACAAGCCAAACCACATTGGAAAATGCTGACTGGCTTCCTGCTGGCCATCATCTTGGTCTCCGGCCTGGATGCGATCTTCACCTACATCAGCAAACGGATCATTGACGATGGCATCCTCGCGCAGGATACCGAAATGCTCTACCAACTTGTGACGATTTACGGGGCGCTGATCATCGTCTCGGCAGTGGGCGTGTTCGCGTTCATTACCCTCGCGGGGGGGCTGGGCGAACGCATCCAGTATGACCTGCGGAAGAAGATGTTCGCCCGCTTGCAGGATTTGTCGTTCTCGTACTACGACAGCACCCCCGTCGGGTGGATCATGTCCCGCGTCACCTCCGACTCCCAACGGATCGCGGAGTTGATCAGCTGGGGCTTGCTCGACACCTCCTGGGGCATCTTCGGCATCGGCTCGTCCGTCATCTTTATGTTCATCATCAACTGGCGGCTGGCCCTGATCGTCCTCACCATCATCCCCATCCTGGTCATCGTCGCCGGGCAGTTCCAAAAATACATCCTCGGCGAATACCGCAAAGTCCGCAAGCTGAACTCCCAGATCACCGGCGCGTACAACGAAAACATCACCGGCGTCCGCGTGAGCAAAGCGTTAGGCCGCGAACAGCGCAACCTGGACGAATTCCGCGAGCTAACCAGCCCCATGTACAAAGCGTCGTTCCGGGCCGCGGTGTTGTCTGCGCTCTTTTTGCCCGTCGTGCAACTCATCAGCGCGATTGGGATCGGCAGTATTGCATGGTACGGCGGGTGGCAGGCCAGCTACGGCGGCATCACCATCGGCGGCATTCAGGCTTTCATCTCCTACGTCATCTTCATGCTCTTCCCCGTGCAAGAAATGGCGCGTGTCTATGCCGAAATGCAACGCGCCATCGCCTCTGCCGAACGCGTCTTCTCCCTGATCGATTCCAAACCCGACATCACCGACCGCGCGGACGCCGTTACCCCTGGCTCCATGCGCGGCGACATCGAGTTCGATCATGTCACCTTCTACTACGAAGAAGCGAAACCCGTGCTGAACGACCTGACCCTGCACGTTAAAGCCGGGGAAACGATCGCCCTCGTCGGCCCGACCGGGGCGGGCAAATCCACGATTGTGAACCTGGTCGCGCGGTTTTACGAACCCCGCAAGGGTGTGATCCGCATCGCCGGGCGCGATTATACCGAATGGACCCTGCACGGCATCCAATCCCGGATCGGCATCGTCCTCCAAACCCCCCACCTGTTCTCCGGCACCATCCGCGACAACATCCGCTACGGGCGGCTGAACGCGACGGACGAGGATGTGGAACGCGCGGCCACCCTGGCGGGCGCGCACGAGTTCATCTCCACGCTGACGAAGGGGTACAACGAAGAAGTGGGCGAGGGTGGCGTCCTGCTATCCGTCGGGCAAAAGCAATTGATCAGCCTCGCCCGCGCCATTCTGGCCGACCCTGACATCTTCATCATGGACGAGGCGACCAGTTCGGTGGACACCCTGACCGAGGCACTGATCCAGAAGGGGATGGAGCGGATTATGAGAGGGCGCACCAGTTTCGTCATCGCCCACCGCTTGAGCACGATTAAACGTGCAGACCGGATTCTCGTCATCGAAAAGGGAAGAATTGCCGAGATGGGGAGCCACGCCGAATTGATCCGGCAAAAGGGGCACTACTACCGCCTCTACACCCAGCAATTCCGCCGGGAGTTGGAGCAGGAGTACAACCCCTATGAGGGATTGCCGGTGGCGGGGGATTGATAAAGGGATAAGGGATAAAGAAAAGGAAGGCGTGCGTCACAAAAATGTAACGCACGCCTTTTTCTTTAATTTTCCGTCTCCTTGCCAACGGTAACGGATGGTAGGATAATACCCGATTCGTAACACATTTCAACCCTTTTTACCTGGCAGACAGCCTCCAGGCGGCACGCACGCCCCCGTGCGCCCGATCCGTCATCAAGCGCTGGTCTGTCTTTTTTTTTGCTTATTGCAAGGAGATTAGCTATGGAAGCCGGTGAAGCTTCAGTTGAGGCCGATGTTCTTAATAATTCAACGAATGGAGCATCCGTTGAAGAGACCTCTAACATTATCCGCCGCAACACCCCGGATGGGTTCGTGCGGCATTGGAAAACCTGGGTTGTTGGCCGCCCTCTGCGTACCGCGGACGCGCCTCACCAAACGATTGGCAAAGCGGTCGGGTTAGCTGTTTTTGCCTCGGATGCGTTGTCGTCCACAGCCTATGCGACACAGGAGATTTTGGTCATCCTGGCCGCGGCAGGAACGCTTG
Source organism: Anaerolineales bacterium (assembly GCA_013359445.1). Taxonomy (GTDB): domain Bacteria; phylum Chloroflexota; class Anaerolineae; order Anaerolineales; family JABWBV01; genus JABWBV01. The sequence continues at coordinate 18,812 of JABWBV010000046.1, forward strand.
CTTTTGGGTATGCCTTTCCGATTTCGATTGCGATTGTGACGTTGCTGGCGATTGTCACAATCTCGTATGAACAGACGATCCATGCCTATCCGGGTGGGGGAGGCGCGTATATCGTCGCCAGGGATAATTTGGGGGAATTGCCCGCGCAAATTGCCGGGGCGGCGCTGTTGATGGACTATATTCTGACCGTGTCGGTCTCGGTGTCTTCGGGGGTGGCGCAAATCGCCTCGGCCTACCCTGAGCTGTTGCCCGTCCGGGCCTTGATCGCGGTGGGAATGGTCATGGTGATCGCGTGGATCAACCTCCGCGGGGTGCGTGAGTCCGGGTTTGTGTTTGCCATTCCAACCTATTTCTTTCTGGGGACGATGGTGTTAACGCTGATTCTAGGGTTTTTCCGCTACCTGACCGGGTCTTTAGGCATGGTTGAGGCCCCGCCACATCTTCTGCAAGAAAGTATTCAGAGCGTTTCGCTCTTCCTGATTTTGCACGCGTTTGCCAACGGGACGACCGCCCTCACCGGGGTAGAAGCGATCTCGAACGGGATTACCGCCTTCAAAGAACCTCGCAGTCACAACGCAGGGGTCACGCTTATTTGGATGTCTGTGATTTTGGGGACGCTGTTTATCGGGCTGACCTTTTTGATCGGGCAGATCGGGGCTGTCCCCTCGGAAGAAGAAACGGTCATTTCCCAACTGGCCCGTACCATTTACGATGGACGCAATATTTTCTACTTGGTAGCCGTGGCCGCCACCACCCTGATCCTGATCATGGCCGCCAACACCGCGTTTGCGGACTTTCCCCGGCTGGGGGCGTTGCAAGCGGCAGATGGTTACCTCCCCCGCCAGTTGACGTACAAAGGGAGTCGGCTGGTCTATTCCCGCGGGGTGATGACGTTGGCGATCATTGCCTCGCTCTTGATTCTCGTGTTCAACGCCAGCGTTTCCCGGCTGATTCCCCTGTATGCGATTGGCGTTTTTATGTCATTTACCCTGTCCCAAACGGGGATGGCAATTCGCTGGCGGAAGATCGGGGGCCTGAAACCCAGCGAAGAGCTGAAAGAGACCGGTTCGACCCTGCGCCACGATCCGAAATGGCGCTTTAAAATGCTGGTGAACGGCTTTGGGGGGCTGTCTACCGCGGTGGTCATGGTCATTTTTGCGGTCACCAAGTTTACCGAAGGGGCCTGGGTCATCCTCTTGATCATCCCCACGCTGGTCACGATCTTCTTCAAAATTCATAACCACTACAAAAACCTGGCCCATGCCCTGACCCTAGAAAACTACGTACCCCCGGCGAATGGCATTACCAAAAGCCGGGTGATTATCCCTGTGGCGACCGTGCATCGCGGGACGATAGCCGCCATCCGGTATGCCAAAAGCATTTCAGAAAATGTGGTTGGCGTCCATGTGGGCCTTAACCCAGAAGATTATCAGAAAGTGGAAGACAAGTGGAAAATCTGGGGCGAAGGGTTGCCCCTGGTCATTTTAGAATCCCCATATCGGCAGTTGTACACCCCCATCCTGTCGTACATCAAGGAACTGGAAACCCAAAAATCCCCGAACGAGATCATCACCGTCGTCATCCCCGAATTCATCACCCGCCGGTGGTGGGAAAAGTGGCTCCACTGGCACACTGCCGACTTACTAAGAAAATTATTTGTGGAGCAACCGGGAGTGGTGATTGTAGAAGTGCCGTATCAGGTGGAATAGACAAATTAAACACGACAAGGCCCATCCCCCAGGAGCAAAAAGACTGCGAGAATTTCTCGCAGTCTTTTTTTTGGGGGGTTGAAAATTATGAAGTAGAATGCCATCCATGAACACGCCCACCCTCTCCCAAGCCCAAGCTTACCTCCGCGAAGCGGAAATCCTCAACCCCGGTCCGTGGGTGGCCCACTCGATCCGGGTCGCCGAGGCCGCGCGGATCATTGCCGAACACCATCCTGATCTCGACCCCAACACCGCCTACATCCTCGGCCTCCTGCACGATATTGGTCGCCGCGAGGGGGTGAAAGGAATGGTCCACGTTGTGGATGGGTACCGTTTTTTGACCGCACGCGGCCACCCGCGCGCCGCCCGCATCTGCCTGACCCATTCCTACCCCGTCAAAGATGCCCGTTCGGGTTCCTCAGATTGGGATGGGACAGAAGAAGAATTTCAATTTGTCGTGGATTATTTAGCGGGGATTGAGTACGACGAATATGATCGGCTGTACCAACTCTGCGATGCGCTCGCCTTGCCCCAAGGGTTTTGCCTGCTCGAAAAGCGTTGGGTGGATGTGCTAATGCGGTATAAAAACTTCACCCCGTTCACCCTCCCCAAGTGGCAGGCTACCGCCGACCTGAAACGGCATTTTGACGAGGTGCTCGGGCAAAATTTGTATGGAGTGCTTCCGGGGATTGCGGAGACAACGTTTGGGTTGTAAAAAGAGGGTCCAAAAAAGAAGGTTGTGCATGTCCATGCACAACCTTCTTTTTTTTGGTTAATTAGACCGCAACCACTTCTTCAATTTCGGGGAAAAATTGCTTCACCGTGCCAGTTACCCACCCTTTGAGGGTGACAGTGGAAAGTTGGCAACCCTCACATGCACCGCCCAGGTGGACTTTGAGTTGGTTGCCATCCAGGGCCACCAGTTTCACGGAGCCACCGTGATAATACTCGATGTAACTGCTCAAATTTTCAATCAG
>JABWBV010000575.1 GCA_013359445.1 Anaerolineales bacterium
AAATTAGGACGTTTTGCAGACATTGATGTTTACATACACGCGACATTTCTCCTCTTAGTTGGCTTTTATGGCGTAACCTATTGGCTGGACGGAGGCGCGGGGGCGATGTTTGAAGGTGTCGCTTTCCTGCTTGCCCTGTTTGGCTGTGTCCTCTTGCACGAATACGGCCATGCCCTGATGGCACGGGTCTATGGCATCCCTACCCGCGACATTACCCTTTACCCGATTGGCGGCGTTGCCCGACTGGAACGGATGCCGGAAAAACCCCGGCAGGAATTCTGGGTAGCACTGGCGGGGCCGGCGGTCAATGTGGTGATTGCCACTGGGTTGGGGCTTTGGCTATTCTTCACCAATACCTTTGTCCCCGTTGCTGAATTGGGGCTGACTACGGGATCGTTTTTAGAAAGGTTGATGCTGGTCAACATTTCCCTTGTCCTCTTCAACCTGATTCCGGCCTTTCCGATGGATGGGGGGCGCGTCCTCCGGGCGTTACTGGCCACCCGCATGGATTATGTCCGCGCGACGAAAATCGCCGCCACGCTCGGGCAGGGCATCGCGTTTATCTTTGGGTTTGTGGGGTTGTTCACCGCCCCCACCCTCGTTTTCATCGCCTTCTTCATTTGGATTGCCGCCGGACAGGAATCGGGGATGGTTCAAATGAAAGCGACCCTGACCGGAATTCCCGTCAGCCGCGCCATGTTGACAGACTTCCGCACCCTGCATCCTCTACAACCTATCTCCCATGTGATGAACTGGTTGATCTCTGGTGTCCAACAGGATTTTCCGGTGGTTGATCAAGGGCGGATGGTGGGCATCCTCACCCACGAAGATCTTCTGGCCGCTGTCCAACAGGGCACACCCTACCTGACCGTGGGCCATCTCATGCGCCGGGACTTCGAATGGGTGGATGCCAACGATTTGCTCGAAACGGCGTTTGCCCGCCTGACCCAAGGCTCTTTGCAAGCGGCGCCTGTTGCCTGGCATGGGCAACTGGTGGGGTTGCTGACATTGGAAAATGTGCGTAAGTTTTTGATGGTTCAGAATATGCTTCGCCGGGGTAAGTCGCCCGTGTAATCCCCAGCATTAGAAATTTCCCCTTTTAAAGAAGGCGAGAGGTATCATTCCCTCTCGCCTTCTGTTTTAAAGGGCTGGGTAACTGCTCAGGCTAAGTGCGTCGGGGTGGGTTCAACCAAGCGCAACGGCTGAAATGGACACGCCCAACGCAAGTCTCATGGTTGACGGATGAATACCTGACTCAACCTTCAACATTTCGAATACCTCCGACAATAATCTCGCGGGGGAAACCTACGGGTTGTGGCCTTGAATTTAGATAGTCACAAACTCTGGCCGTCAAAGGTACGAAGCCATCATGGGCAGGTATAATAAGCGAACGCCATTGACCATCCCCAGATGGCGAACACAATGGAACCCAACATATCTGACTTTTACAGGACCAAACAATGCCTGCTCTTAACACCGATACCCCCCTCTCCAGCCGCCCCCGCGCGGTCATTGTCGGTGCGTCCTCCGGCATTGGCGCAGAACTAGCCCGCCAACTCGCTCGTGATGGATACGCCCTCGCCCTCCTCGCCCGTCGCGCAGACGAACTTCAAACCCTGGCCGATGAAATCAACGCGCAAACCGGGGAACCCCGCGCGCGCTGTTATCCGCACGATGTCACCCACTACGCCGCGGTTCCCGGCCTGTTCCAACAACTGCTTCATGATTTAAAACGGATCGACACCTTCATTTATGTTGCAGGTGTGATGCCCAACGTCGCATTTTCCGAATATGCTTTTGAAAAAGACAAACTGATGGCCGAAGTTCACCTGCTGGGGGCGATGGCCTGGCTTGGGCAAGTGGCCACCCTGTTTGAGCGGATGAAAGCGGGGCAAATTGTTGGCATCTCTTCCGTGGCCGCGGATCGCGGGCGGGTAAAAAATCCTGGATATAACGCTTCCAAAGCCGGGTTTGACACCTATCTTGAAGCCCTCCGCAACCGCCTGACCCGCTCAGGGGTCCACGTCCTGACCGTGCGTCCCGGTCCGGTGGATACCCCCATGACGAAAGAAGTCGGTGGCCTGTTCATGGTGCCTCCCGAAAAAGTGGTCTGCGACACCCTCCGCGCGATGCGCCGACGCCAACAAGTGCTGTACACCCCTGCGCGGTGGCGGTGGATCATGCTCATCGTGCGAAATATCCCGTCTGTTATCTTCCGGCGGTTAAATTTTTAGCCCAATAGAGTCAAAATGGGTTTTGGAACGCTTGAATTTGGGCCGCGCAAAAGAGCGGAAACCTGGGTGCGTTATACGCTATTGCGATTTATTTTCTCTTTAGGGCTGATCGGTTGGGCTGTTTTTAAGGTGTTTCAGCTTCATTCCCCTGATCTTTATTATTCGATCGGGGGACTGTTGATCTACATCTTGTTAGGGTACTTTGTTCACCCCAACCCTAACTGGCAGGATATGGGGTGTTTTGGAACCTTGTTCAATAATCCTTTTAGCATCTCTGACAACTTTAACCGCGGCTTATTTTTTATCCTTTTACTTTTGTTTCCTGCAAGGTTTATTTCGAAATCTTTTGTGGATTTCACTCACCAAGTTCTCAAACCCTACTTCAGACAAAATAGCTGAAGCAGGGTGTTTTTAGGTAGTTTTTAAATGAATACAACTGGAAATATGTCTCTCCCCTTACAACAACTTTCGCGGCTCGACAATTTCGGCCATTCGATGACCACTGCCGCATATTTATACCGTCCCACTCACGCCGCGCAGGTTGCGGAATTGTTTGAAATCGCTAGCAAACAGGGCACCTCCATCACCTTTCGGGGGGCCGGGCGCAGTTATGGAGATGCCGCGCTAAACGCCGGGCACGTGGTTGTGGACATCCGGCGCATGAATAGGATTCTCGCCTGGAATCCTGAAACCGGCATCATCACGTGCGAGCCAGGGGTGACCATCGAACAACTCTGGAAACATGTGCTCGAAGATGGCTGGTGGCCTCCCGTGGTGCCGGGGACGATGTTCCCCACGTTGGGGGGGGTGTTGGGGGTAAACATTCACGGGAAAAATAACTGGAAAAAAGGCACGCTCGGCGAACAGGTTTTGAAGTTTTCCGCCCTGCTTCCCTCTGGCGAAGAAATCACCTGCACCCCGGACGACGATCTGTTTTATGCCATCATCAGCGGGTTGGGCATGTTGGGCATGATCACCCAAATCACGATGCAGATGAAAAGAATTTATTCCGGGAACGTGTGGGTGGATGCCTGGGTCGAAGCGAACCTGGAGGGGATGCTCGCCGCGATTGAGACCCATAAGGAGCGGGATTATGATGTGGGATGGATCGATTGTACGGCGGGCGGTTCCCGGCTCGGGCGGGGGCAAATGCACGCCGCCGATTATTTGACGCCGGGCGAAGATCCCTCTCCCGCCCAAACCCTGCGTGTAGATTATCAGATATTGCCCGATTTGATGTTTGGGGTTTTGCCCAAGTCTATGATCCACCTGTTTATGCAACCTTTTATGAATAATGCGGGGGTATGGTTGATCAATTCCGCGAAGTATTTTATGAACAGTACCCTGGGCAACCATAAACGACATTTGCAATCCCACGTGGCGTTCAATTTTTTGCTGGATTATGTGCCTAATTGGGAAAAAGCCTATGGGGCGGGCGGGCTGATTCAATATCAATGCTTTATTCCGAAAGAGACGGCGCTTGACGCTTTTCGTGAAATCATCCGCCTTGGGCAAAAACACCGTTTGCCCAATTATCTGGGCGTGCTTAAACGCCACCGCCCGGATAAATTTTTAATTACCCATGCGGTGGATGGCTTTTCGTTTGCACAGGATTATCGTGTGACCCGAAAAAATCAGGCTGGACTTCAAAAACTGACGACTGAATTGGATCAAGTCGTGTTGGAAGCGGGAGGCAAATTCTATTTTGCGAAGGACAGCACGTTGACGCGCGAGAAAGTGCAACGGTATTTGGGGGAGGCGCGCATCGCGAAATTTCGCACCCTGAAGGCGCAGTGTGACCCTGCGGGGGTGCTGGAGTCGGATTTGTTCCGGCGGTGTTTTGCGGCGGAATGAAACCAAGCGTAGGAAGTTCCGAAAAAAGGATGAGGGAACGCTCTCGCCAGGAAGTGGGAGAATGGCGTAGTACTTAAGGACGATACGTTGCCAAAAAATTACAACTTCATAATTTTTTCATAATGCTATACTCACGAAACTCTATCCCCCCTAGTTTTTCTCAGGTTTATTTTTAAATTGGCGCAGTTGTTTTTTGCGATCTTTAATCCGTAAGCTGTTTGTTAAGTCTCAGTGCGCGGCTTGATTTCGTTTAAACAACATCTATCGTAACTGCTTAGGCTTAGAGAGAAGATTCCCCGAAAAAACAGGAAAAAGGGGGATGTACATCCCCCTTTTT
>JABWBV010000576.1 GCA_013359445.1 Anaerolineales bacterium
GTTTGGACGAAAGGATACGGGGTGGGCGAGGAGGGCTGGGGGGAGGGTTGGCGTTGCAGGAGGGCGATGAAATGGCCCTCGCCGGGGGCGCGGTGGGGGAAGAGCCGGATCGTGGTGAGTGAAGAAGGGGGCGGGGAGAAAAGGGGAACAGGTGCAGAAGGAGACGTGGGGGTAAAACCGGGCCGTTGGGGCGGAGAAACGAGGGCGAACTCGGGGTGGGAGGCTAGAAAGCGGGCGATGACGTGTTCGTTTTCTTCGGGGGCAAAGGTGCAGGTGGCGTAACACAACCATCCACCAGGGCGGACAAGTTGGGCGGCGGTGTCGAGGATGTTGGTTTGCCGCATGGCGCACCCGGCGACAAATTCGGGCGACCAATCGCGGATCGCATCCGGGGTTTTGCGGAACATGCCTTCGCCGGAGCAGGGGGCATCGACGAGGACGCGGTCAAAATATGCAGGTAGGGCGTCGGCGAGGCGTTCGGGGGTTTCGTGGGTGATGATGACGTGGCGTGCGCCCCAGCGTTCGAGGTTTTTGGCGAGGTCCCACACGCGTTTGGGGTGGATTTCGTTGGCGACGAGGACCCCGCGGTTTTGCATTTTGGCGGCGATGTGGGTGGTTTTGCCGCCGGGGGCCGCGGCGAGGTCGAGGATGCGCTCGCCCGGTTGGGGATCGAGGATTTCGGCGACGGCCTGGGCGGAGGGTTCCTGGAGGTAGTAGAGACCGGCGGCATGGTAGGGGTGGAGGCCGGGCCTGCCCTGAGCGGCGTCGAAGGGGCGAGTTTCACTTTCGAGGACGCGGAAGCCGGTGGGGTTCCAGGGGATCGGGTCCAGGGGGAAGGGGGCGAGGGTTTGAAATTCTTCGACAGAGAGTTTGAGGGTGTTGACGCGTAAGCCGACATGCGGGGACGCGGCGTAACTGGCGAGGAAGGCGTCGTATTCTTCGCCGAGGAGGGTTTGCATACGGGTGAGGAAGGCGGGAGGGAGAGGAAGCGACATAGGGAGGTAATTTTGGCACAGGGTTGTGCGGGCGGCAAGGGAAACGCAATGGCACGAAGGTCAAATGAAAATGTCTGATCTGCGAAAGGGAGGGGCTTTGTTGTGGTAGGATAGGGCGGTCTTACAAGTTGGAGGGAAAAATTAAGGCATTTGACGAATAATCGGCCAGCAGGAAAAGGAGGGGGATTGGAGGCTGTGCCGCAATCATACTTGACTGGAGGTAGATTAATCTATGTTATTTGCGACTGTTCCTGAAGATCCGTCCCGGTTTATTCCGTTGAGCATTGTGCTCTTGTTGGCGTTTTTCGTCCCGATTCTGCTTTCTCGTTTCCGCGGGTTGCCGGTGGTGGTGGGCGAAATCATTGCCGGGGTCTTGGTTGGCCCGTCTTTGTTGGGGTGGGTCAGCGAGGGGCCAATTTTAACGTTTATGTCGGATATTGGGTTGGCGTTTTTGATGTTTTTGGCCGGGCTAGAAATTGACTTTGATGCGATCTTTCCAAAGAAGTTACGGCGGGGAAACGGTATGCAGGTGGTGCCCCTCGCCTTTTGGATTTATTTGGGCACGTTGGCACTGGCGCTTCCGGGGGCGTGGTTGGTGAAAAGGGGGGGGCTTTCTGGCGATTTTTGGATGATGATCTTTGTGCTGAGTGCGACTTCGTTGGGCGTGTTACTGCCCGTGTTGAAAGAGCGTGAGGTGATTCGTAACCCGTTTGGGCGGTTGGTTTTTATCACCGCGATGCTGGCTGACTTTATCACCGTGCTGGGGTTAACCTTTTATCTGATCACCCTGGACAAGGGGTTAAGTTTGGAGGTCTTTTCGGTAGGCTTGTTATTTGTGGCCTTCGTGGTAATCTATCGGGTTGGCCCTGGCTTTGTCCAGATGCCTTCCGTCAAGGGGTTTTTTGAGGAACTCTCCCGCGCAACGGTGCAGATCAAGGTTCGGGGAGCCATTGCCATCTTGATGCTCTTCGTTGTTATGGCAGAGTTTGTTGGGGCCGAACTCATTTTAGGAGCGTTTTTGGGGGGGATGATCATCTCTCTGCTCAAAGGGCCAGAGGATGAGGGGCTGGTGCATAAGCTGGAGGCGTTTGGATTTGGCTTTTTTATCCCGGTGTTTTTTATCTTAGTAGGGGTAGAACTAGATGTGCGTGCCTTGATGGACGCGCCAGAAAGTTTGCTCTTCCTGCCCCTCCTGCTCCTGGTTTCCCTTGTGGTCAAAATCCTGCCCATGTTCCTTGCCAAAAAATACTTTTCCTGGCGCGAAGTGTTAGGGGGGGGCGTTTTGCTCAATACCCACCTCTCGCTGGAAGTGGCGGTCGCGGTGATTGGGGCACGCCTGGGTTTATTTGATGCCGCCACCAGTACCACTGTGATCCTGTTTGCCGTCATCAGCGTAATTCTCATGCCCCTCTTGTTTGGAGCAATTTTGCCCCACATCCCCCAACAAATCAGCCGGTTCACGCTCATCGTCGAGGCAAACGAATTAGGCATTCAAGTGGCCGAACAGCTCCGCGCACACGGAGATCACGTCAAATTTATAGATGATGACCCCACCCGCTTGAAAAAAGTACAAGAAAAAGGCTTTACAGGTTTCGCCAACGAAGCGCTCCTAAACGGAAGCCCCCCCCTCGACCCTTCTCATATTTTTTCCGCGTTGGTCCTCAGCGAGGATGACACAAAAAATCTGGAAATTTCCACCAAAGTCCAGGCCTTGGGCGTCGCCAACATCATCGCCCTGGTCAAAACGCCAGAGATGCTGAGGGAATTTCAACGCCTGGGCATCAAACCCTTTTCCCCCGCCATCCAACGGGCCACCATGCTTTCGATGATGGCCCGCAACGCCGATGTACTCTCGATCCTCACCTCCACCCAGGATGAACGCGACAGTTGGGAAGTTGTCCTTGCGAACCCTACCCTCGTAGGCACACAATTACGCGAGTTACAACTCCCCGGCGATTTGCTGGTGCTGGCAATCCACCGGAACGGCGAATTCCTGATCCCGCGCGGGAACACCCGCCTCGAAATGCACGACCGCCTGTCGTTGGTCGGCAATTTGGAAGACCTCAAAGATATTCGGAGCTGGCTCGAAAATTAAAGCCCAGTAGTCAGAAGATCGAAATGGTAACTACTCACCAAGAGTAGAAAATTCCGAAAGAAAGGATGGCAGGGGGTGGACCTCTTCCATCCTTTTTTTCGAGTTTTACCTCTTTGAGTGTGAGGAATTACGCGAACTGTGGTTGGCAGTAGGGGCTTAAGCCCCAGGAATATGCGCTGAAGCCCACACCACAAACGTTTGATTTCGATCTACGGATAGTGACCAAAAAGGTAAGACTAAGGAAATGATTAAAGTCTAAAACAACGCGCTTGATCTTTTTACGATTACTTGTATAATGATTGTACACTCAGTGTAAAATTATTGTACCGGATGGAGAAACCCTATGGATGTCGTCTTAACCTCGGACCTCGAACACATACCCACCAACGATCTACTCAGCATGTACTTTAAAGAGGCGGCAAAAGAACCCTTACTCCAACGCGAAGAAGAAATTTCGTTAGCACAACAAATTGAAGGGGGACGCCTCGCCCGCACCAAACTGGCTACCGGCAATTTTGCCCCCGACGAACTGCCCGACCTGCGAAAAATGATCGACCAAGAAACCCTCGCGTGCGACCGGCTGATCCGGGCCAACACCCGCCTCGTCATCAAAGTCGCCAAACGCTACCTGGGCTACGGCTTTCCCTTCATCGATCTCATTCAAGAAGGCAACATCGGCCTCATGCGGGCGGCCAAAAAATATGATTACCAGCTGGGCCACAAATTCAGCACCTACGCCACCTGGTGGATTCGCCAGGCCGTCACCCGCGCCATCTCCAACCAGGCCCGCACCATTCGCCTCCCCGTGCATTGGGAAGGCGAAATCAACAAATTCAAACAAACCCAGCACCACCTCATGCAAAACCTCGGGCGCAAACCCACCCTCGAAGAAGTGGCCGAAGAACTCAAACTCCCCCTCTTCCGCGTGATCGAACTCCAACAATCCACCCGCGCCCCCATTTCCCTCGACCTGGAAATCAATGAAGACGAAGACACCACCGTCGGCGATCTCATTTCCGACGAAACCAGCACCGCCCCCGACGAAGAAGCCCTCGAAAACCTCCGCAACGAACAATTGATGGAAATTCTCGAAGAACTCCCCCAGCGCGAACGCAACACTATCGAAATGCGTTTCGGCCTGCTCGACGGCAAAATGTACACGCTGGAAGAAGTCGGGCGACAACTCGGCGTTACCCGCGAGCGTGCCCGCCAAATCGAAGGGCAAGCCCTCCGCCGTCTGCGCTCCAACCCCGTCAAACAACGATTGCACCAGTTCAATTCATAAATTCATGCCCGTAAAAAAGCAGGACGGCGGATTGTACAATCCGC
>JABWBV010000577.1 GCA_013359445.1 Anaerolineales bacterium
GCGCGTCCGCCAGTGGTGGGATCGGAACCATCATCGGCGCGGTCGTCGGCGCGTTCTTCATCGGCGTAATGAACAACGGCATGTCCATCCTCGGCGTCGGGATCGACTGGCAACAAGCCATCAAAGGCTTCGTTCTGCTTCTCGCGGTCTTCTTCGACGTATACAACAAAAACAAGAGCAGTTCCTAATTCATTCGAGGAACGGCGCGCAAGTGCCGTTCCTTCGCGAATCGGTCAACCATTATGAAACGTATTTTGGTCACAGGCGCAACCGGAAAAGTCGGGCAAACGTTCATCCAACGTCTGTTAGCCGATCCCGCTTACACTGCCTTCACCGTCCGTGCCCTCTGCCACCACCGGGAACTGCCGCCCCATCCGCGCCTCGAAATCGTGCGCGGCTCCATCGAACACCTCGCCACCGTCGAACAAGCCATGGCGGACGTCACCCACGTCCTCCACCTCGCCACCGTCAAAGAAACCCCTCAACAAATCATGGATGTGGCGGTGAAAGGCCTCTTTTGGCTCCTCGAAACCGCCCGCACCAGCCCCACGTTTGAACAATTCATCCTGATTGGGGGGGACGCCGCCCTCGGGCATTTTTTCTACCCCCATCCCCTCCCCGTCACCGAAACCCAACGGCACACCGCCTACCCTGGCTGTTACGCCCTCTCCAAAGTGTTGGAAGAAGTCATGCTGGAGCAATACTACGCCCAGTACCACCTCAACGGCTGTTGCCTCCGCGCCCCGTGGATCATGGAAAAAGACGACTTCAAATACCAACTCTCCTTCGGGGAAGATGTCTTCGGAGGCCCCCGCTGGCGCGACCTCGTGGACCCGGCCCTCGCGGACGCCTACGTCCAATCGCACACCATCCCGATCATGCTCGACCCCGCCGGGGTCCCGGTCAAACGCAACTTCGTCCACGTCGATGATCTTGTCAGCGCGATCCTCCTCGTCCTCGATCATCCAAAAGCCCGCCAACAAACCTTCAACATCTGCATGGACGAGCCAGTAGATTACGGCGAAGTCGCCCGCTACCTCGCGGAAACGCGCAATCTACCCTCAGTCAACATCCCCACCCCCTACCAATCCACCTGGCTGGACAACACCAAAGCCAAATTTCTCCTCGGCTGGCGGCCCGCATACACCCTCCCCAAACTCATCGACTCCGCCTGGGACTACACCCGCGCGCAAGATGACCCGCGCAAGGTTTGGTATCCGGGGTGAAATGAGGCATTATTTTTAAGTAACGATTTTCATGGGAGATGAACATGAACCCAAACGAAACCCAAAAAGCCATTGAAAGCGGAAACACTGCCCTTGGCATCGAACTCGGCTCCACCCGCATCAAAGCCGTCCTGATCGGGCCGGATCATGCCCCCCTTGCCTCAGGAAGCCACGAATGGGAAAACCGTTACGAAAACGGCGTGTGGACTTACAGTCTCGAAGAAGTTTGGATTGGTTTGCAGGACAGCTTTCGCAACCTCAGCGCCGAAGTGTCTGAAAAATACCACACCCCGCTCAAAACGATTGGAGCCATTGGCTTCAGCGCCATGATGCACGGTTACATGGCCTTTGACAAAAATGGACATCAACTCGTCCCATTTCGCACCTGGCGCAACACCATGACCGGGCAAGCCGCCGAGCAACTCACCGATTTATTCCAATTCAACATCCCCCAACGGTGGAGCATTGCCCACCTCTACCAGGCGATCCTGAACCAGGAACCCCACATCCCGCAGATCAGCCACCTGACCACCCTGGCCGGATACGTCCACTGGAAACTGACCGGACAAAAGGTCTTGGGCGTGGGCGAAGCCTCGGGCGTGTTCCCCATTGACAGCACGACCAACGATTACGATGCGGGCATGATCGCCCAGTTCAACGCGCGAATCAATGCCGAAAACCTCCCCTGGGAACTCCAAGATCTCCTGCCCAAAGTCCTCGTCGCCGGAGACGCCGCGGGCACGCTCACCGAAGAAGGCGCAAAACTGCTCGACCCCAGCGGAATGCTGAAGGCGGGCATCCCCCTCTGCCCCCCGGAGGGCGACGCGGGCACGGGCATGGTCGCCACCAACAGTGTCGCCGAACGCACGGGCAACGTATCCGCGGGTACGTCCGTCTTCGCCATGATCGTGTTGGAAAAAGCCTGTTCGAAACTTTATCCCGAAATTGACATGGTGACGACGCCCACCGGCAAACCCGTCGCGATGGTGCATAGCAACAACTGCACCACCGATCTCAATGCCTGGGTCGGCTTGTTCCACGAGTTCACCGCTGGTGCCACGGGAACGGTGATCCGAGACCTGATCGGTGTCAGCGGAGGGCTCTTCGCCGTCATCGGAACCGGAGCCACTGCCCGCCTCTGGTACAGCGACGGAACTGCCAAGCTCTTCGTGACGGGCGATGTCGGCATCGATGGAGTCCATGCCTACTCCAGCACCCAGGTGTACTACGCCGGCTCGACCGCGACGCCGCCGACGGGATTCGAACTCCGATACACGAACACCACCGGTGCCGACCGCCTGGTCAAGGACATCAACCCGCAGTTGCCGGGCAGCTCCCAGGCGTACGGGTTGCTGACGGTGGGGACACGTGCGTTCTTCTGGGCGGACGACGGGCTCACCGGTCATGAGCCCTGGGTCACGGATGGCACGTCGGTGAGCACGTGGCGGCTGCGAGACATCCGGCCGGGGTCTGCCACCTCGATGACGACTTCCTATGCGTTCACTGCCCTGGGCAGCCGCGTCCTGTTCCGTGCCGATGACGGCACGACGGGTGCCGAGCTGTGGATCAGCGATGGCAGCAGTGCGGGGACGATCCGGGTCCGCGACATCAATCCGGGGAGTGGGGCATCGGCGCCCTACCGGTTCGCCACGCTGGGTACCGTGGCCACCTTCTCGGCGACGGACGGCGTGAATGGTTACGAACTCTGGCGCACCGACGGCACCCCTGCCGGCACCTGGCTGGTAAAAGATATCTGGCCGGGACCGCGCAGTGCATTTACCGCACCGCTTCGCACTTACGGCAAGTATTTGTTTTTCGCCGCACAAGACGCCGAGCACGGCACCGAACTCTGGATCAGCGACGGCACCGAATCCGGTACGTATATGCTTCAGGATATCAACCCCGGTCCCGCGGGCAGCAATGCCGGTTTGGCGACGAACCTGGCGCCTGAAACCAATCTTGCCAATGGAAAAATGTTTTTCCCCGCTTACCACCCCGAATATGGCGTAGAACCCTGGGTGTTGGAATTGGAGGCCGTAGACGCCGGAACGCCGCACCTGCCGGAGCCGGATTTCTCGCTCCGCCTGCGTCCCAACCCGGCGTCCGGACATACCGTTATCGAAATGCAGGTATTGGAAACGGAGGATTTTTTGTTTCGGCTGTGCCACCTGGATGGCCGGGTCTTAAACAGTTGGAATACCACCGTACATGCGGGGGTACAATCCGTCTCCCTGTCGCTGGACAAGGTGCCCGCCGGATTATATTTTGTACAGGTTGTCCATCCGCAGGGGCGGGCTAAAAGTGCCAAACTGATTATTGAGCGACCCTAATATCCAATATCTAATATCCAATCTCCAATATCCAAATTTGATTACAAACCTTATGCCCCAAACGACCCTGCAAAAACGCCTCATTAAACCCAAAGGTGGTTTGATAGATGTGCGCTCCACCTTGCACCACTTCGCCCTCATCACCTATGCCCTGCCCAAAAGCCGCCTGGAAAAATACATTCCTGCTGACCGTTTTGAGATAGCCGAGTTTATGATAAACGGCCGTTCTCAAGCCCTGCTCAGTGCTGTGCCATTTTATGACGAAGATTTCCGCTTTGTTCACCTGGCCCCCTGGCTCAAATTTGGTTTTGGGCAAACCAACCACCGCGTTTATGTCATAGATCGGCAGACGGGGGAGCATGGGGTGTGGTTTTTTGGCACCACACTGGGATCGCCCATTGTTTATGCTGCCCGCTGGCTGTGGGGCATCCCCTGGCACTATGCCCGCTACCAGATGAATTGCCAATATGATGCCAAAAACGGCCGATATGCCACCTTCTCCTTCCAGGTTGCCTCCAACTGGTGCGAAGCCGCCATAGACATCACAGACACTGGCGCTCCCATGACCCGTCTGGATGGATTTACTTCCCTTGAAGAGATGCAGCTTATTTTGACACACCCGGTAGATGGGTTTTATTACCGCTTAAACGGCCGTTTAGGCAGCTACTCTGTCTGGCACGATCTCATCCCCCTCACCATTGGCCAGCCCAAAAACCTCTATTTTGGCCTCTATGAACGGCTGGGGCTTCTGTCTCGTGCCGAGATGCAGAAGCCCCATTCTATCCTCATCTGCCCACAGACAGAGTTCGAGGTCTATTTGCCGCCTAAAAATCTAGTTTCCTGATAACTGTTCAGCCTCT
>JABWBV010000578.1 GCA_013359445.1 Anaerolineales bacterium
GTGCGACGCACTTGACCCTAGAGAAAAGCCAGGATGAAGACTTCGGAGCCGAGATAAAAATTACTCGGAAGTGCGTCGCACCTTGCGTAACATCAGTTACTTCATCACCATGTTTTCGTATCCCAATTCTTTGAGCAAAGCCGGGTACTGTTTGTAGAGCGGTTGCACGGCGGGGAGAAGTTTGAGGATTTTGGGGATGGGGCCTTCGGCAACAATTTGTTTTTTGGAGAGGGCGGCCATGAGGTTGACTTTGCCATGCCAAAAGGCGTGCGCGACATCGGCGTCCATCGTCATCGTAACATCGGCTTTGAGGTCGTTGGGGCCATGGAGGACGGTCACAAAGGTGCCTGCGGCAGGCTTGTCTTTGGCGTTGATGGTGGTCATTGCTTCTGGGTGACGATACACAAACCGAAGGACAATGCCAGATTCGCCGATTTTTTTGCCTACGACCGGGTCTCGGCTGGCACGGTTCATCAGTTCACCGATGGTTTGATAGTAGTGGTTGGCATCTTGAAAGACGGTCATGGAAGGCCTCCTGGGGCAGAGTGGTCATTTGAATGTTTTGTATCATAAGGTGTAACGACCAGAGATTGGCTCGATAAAAAAGGATGAAAAGGGGGGCTGTACATCCCCTCTTTTCATCCTTTTTTATTTGAAACTTCCTGCTCTTGGTGAATAATTACATGGATATTATACCGATGAAAGAGGGGGAGAGGGGAGAATTGGCACTTGTGAAATTATCTACAAATTTCTAAGACAAAGTGCTTGACTCCTATGACGCACCGTGTTATTATATTTATAACGCAATGCGTCATTGACGCAAACAACCAAACAATTCAAAACCTAACCTTATTTTCAAGGAGAACACAAAATGACTACCCATACCCCCGAACTCGAAGAAGTTTCTGAAGAACACGGCCAACTCTACAAAGTGACCCGCAAAGTCGTCCTCGCCGCCCTCGGCGTGGTTGGCATGGCAACCGATGAACTCGAAGGCTTCGTTGACAAACTCGTCGAACGTGGCGAAATTGCCGAAAAAGATGGCCGCAAACTGGTGGACGAAATTCGCGAAAAAGGCGAAGAACGCATCAAAGAAAGCCGCACCCGTGTGATGAAAATGGTCGGCCTCGAAACCAAAGAGGAAGAGGATGTTGAAGAAGTGCTCACCCGCATGGACATCCCCACCAAAACCGACATCAAAGAACTGAGCGCCAAAATTGCCGCCCTCACCCGCAAAGTTGAAGAACTGAAAGCCGCCAAGAACTAACCGTTCAATTTTTCAAGGGTAACTACTCAAACAATAGATTAGCCCCCAAAAAAGGGTGAGCAGTTACTTTTCAAGGTTTATAATAGAGAGGCTTAATTGCCTCTCTATTTTATTTAACGCTCGGACAATGATGATCACAATCAAACGCTACGCTAACCGCAAACTTTACGACACAGCCGCCAAAAAATACGTCACCCTGGAAGGCATTTCCCACCTCGTGCTCGAAGGCCACAACGTACAAGTCCTGGATCACGAAACGGGCGAAGACATCACCGCCGTAACCCTGACCCAAGTGATGTTTGAACGGGAGAAAAAATCGCGCGGCACCCGACACGGCGCCGGGCGGAGTGTACTCCCGCACAACGTCCTCTCCCAACTGATCCAGGCGGGCGGCGAAACCCTGAACTCAATCCGCCGCTCGATCCCCATGCCCTTTAACCTGACCCAACGCGTGGATGAAGAAATCGAACGCCGGGTGCGCTCCCTGGTCGAACAGCAGGAACTGTCCCCAGATCTCGGCGAAGACCTGATCCAAAAACTGCTCGCCCAAAGCCGCCCATTCGAAACAGAACCCGCCCCCAAAGAAGAACTCGAAGCCTTTTTGCACGATCAGGGTTTACCCACCCGCGATGAGTTTGAACAATTGTTATCGCAGATCGAATTTTTGGCCGGAGAAATTGAAAATATGAAGGGACAGGGCGCATGATAGCGGTCACTGGAAGTGTGCGCCGGTCATTTGTCTTCCCTGCCCGGCATGAGGTCGCCATTGCGTATTATCGAAACTTTCCCCGAGTGGTCAAACACCTGTCGCTCATTTCGATGGTCAAAGGCCTGGGGGAAAACCAATTTCGGGTGATGTATAACTCTGTAGAATTAGGGGTCTATCAGATCAAAATTTACTGCGACGTGCAAACCCTCTTTGATGACAAAGACAATATTTTGATCGTGCAAACGACCGACGATCACCCCAAACTGCCCACCCAAGCCGGGTGGAATTCGTCTTCCGCGCACGGCGCGTTTGCCAGTCAGTCGGTGTTTTACCCCGCGGGGGAACAAACGCGGATCGAGTACAAACTCCACCTGCAGGCCGAGATTCCCCCCCCGCACGGGTTGCGGTTCGTCCCCAATGGGGTGCTCGATCAGATCGCCGATAACATCACTGCCTGGCGCATGGATTCCATCATTGATCGTTTTGTCGCAGATACGATTAAGGATTATGAAAAAAACGGGGTAACTGCTCAGGTTTAGAAACTCCCTGAGGAAGAAGGGTGAAAGGGGGCTGTACGTCCCCCCTTTCACCCTTCTTCTTCTGTGCCTTCCCCCTCCCCATCGTCAAATTTATTGACAATTCGATTAAGTTCTTCTTCCCACACATCTTCGAGCGGTTCAAAGGGTGTTTCATTAAACCCCTCGGACAGTTGTTGCAAATAATTTCGCACACCCAATTGAGGGTTGCCACGCTCCAATTCATCCACCTTTTCGTCAAACACCTCTAACAGGCGTTTCGCGCGCTTTTCCAAATCCTTCAAGCTCAAATCTAGTTTAAGCATGTAATTGACCCGACGCATGATCCCTAACCAGGCCATATAGTCATTTTCGATCCGCACCGTATTGCCCAATTGACTAATGGCCGAAAAATCATACATCGGCACAAACGCATACATGGCAACATATTCCAGCCCCTTTTCCCCTGCACGACGGCATATGTAAGACCCAATGCTGGCCCCCCCCTGATAATCGGAAAAACTCAGCGCCAAATGGTTTAATTCGTCCTTCAGATGACGAAGACTATACGCACTCGACACCAGACGTTCTTTATCATACGGCAATTCCCCATACACCCCCCCAAACCCAATAATGCGCCGCACATTTAGCGTCTCGGCCAGTTTGAGAAACGCCTGAGCATAGCGCTCGACATCCAAATGAGGCTCATCCCCAATAAAAAATACCAGCCCGCGTTTGGCGTTGCCAGAATAAAAGATTTCATTCCGCGGCACCTCCAATGACTCTGGATACCCCTGATTAAATTTCACGACCGGGCGCACCAAATCATGGGTTCCCGGAAATTGAAACAAATAAAACCCATCGGGGCCAATCGTCCCGATCTTTTTCGCTTTTGTCCGTTGGATTAAGTATTCTGGCAAGCCCGAAGAAACAGAGCCAGCATCCGCCCACTGCCGCCAACCGGCCAACATATAAATTTCTGCTGTTTGGGGAGTTTCCCATAAGTCAAGAGACATATCGTTTACCTTTGAATATGATCGTTGATCAGTACTTAGGACTCCGTAAAGTAAGTTTTCGCACGTTTGCACACACAAATAACTTTAAAAGACTTACGATACAAAGCCCTTATTCACCCAGTGTAGAAAGAGACAAAAAAAAGGATGGAAGGAGGGATGTGCATCCCCCCTTCCATCTTTTTTTTCGAGCATCCTCAACCTTCTCAGTGAGAAATTACGCAAATCACATTGATTCCGGTAATTATACCTGCTTTGGGATTTCCAAAATCGACCTAAAAATAAAAGCCCTTAAGCAAAAACGTCCCCACAAGTGGGGACGTTTTTGTGTATACGGCCCAATTTACCCAGCCGACTTCTTTACAATCAACACCGAACACCCCGCATAATGCACCAATTTCCGCGAGACACTGCCCAACAACCAGCCTTCCAACCCACCCAACCCCCGCGACCCGGCCACTACCAAATCCACCTCATTTTCCTTTACAAAATCCAAAATCTCTGTCGCGGCATCGCCCCGCACAAGAAACATCCTGGCAAAAACGCCCGCCACTTCCAACCGAGCCTGCATTTTCTCCAACAACGCCTTCCCGCTGGCTTCCTCCTCCGCCACCAGTTGATCCAAATTTCTCAAATCTTCGGGCAAAGGATAATAAATCGCCTCCGGGGTTCCCGGAAACGCGCGTGCAAACACCTCTGCCGACGGAACAGGCGGCAATACATGCAGTAAATGGACCATCGCCTCCTGCGAAAACGGAAACTTCTCCAGAAAACCTACCGCTTCCTCACTCTGCACCGACCCATCCACCACCATCAACAAATTTCGTACCCCGCCATACGGTGCCCGCACCACGATCACCGGGCACGGCGCATATTCCACCACCTGCTGGGCCACCCCCC
>JABWBV010000579.1 GCA_013359445.1 Anaerolineales bacterium
GATCATTTTTAGGTTCGTAGTGGCGGTTTCAACCGCTCAAGACGACGACTGAAGTCGTGACTACAAACATAATTTTCAGGTTTGACGGACTACTAGAGATTTTCGAACTTTATTGATCAGGAGGATGAGAGATGACAAAAAATCAGGTAAATCCGTATATTTATGGTCCGCCTGCGCGCGGCAAGTCTTTTATCAATCGTGAATCTGAATTGCAAACTTTATTCAACCGGCTGCGGACGGGACAATCTACAGCCATCATCGGAGAACCGCATGTTGGCAAGACTTCCCTGCTTTTGAAAATGGATGAGCCGGAAACGCAAGCCCATTACCTGACAGAGGATGAAATCGGACGGATACAGGTGCGTTTTTTGAATTTGCACCGCCCGGAATCGAAAGAAAACCCGGCCACGTTTTGGCAACGGGCCTTGCGCGAGTTACGCGAAAAACCCGGCAATCGTCTTGTTTCGGCTCGCTTGAAGGCCGCGGAAACGGCTCAATATGACCAGGACAGCCTGGAAAGTCTTTTCGAGACCCTTGCGGAGCACGGACGCAAATTGGTCTTGCTGTTGGATGAATTTGAAGGGTTACTTATTCATCCTGGGTTCAAGGACCCGGCCTTTTTTGCTTCCCTGCGCTCACTGAGCAACAATACCGGGGGTTTGGTGCTCATTCTTGCCAGTCGTAAGACCGTTGAAGAGATGAATGAGCTAGGATATGGCTTGCTGGCGAGTGGATCACCCCTGTTCAACAACAACATCTCCGTGTTTTTGCGCCCTTTCGATACGCTGGCTGTTGAAACGCTCCTGAATTTTGCGGGGGATCAATTTTCATCGAAAGAACGTCAATTTGTGCGCCGTGTGGCTGGGAACAATCCGTTTTTGTTGCAGGCGATGGCGGGAACTTTGTGGGAAACCACTGGCTCAGACCGCCATATTCGCGCGGCCGAGATGTTTTTCGAGCGGGTATCTTTCCAATATAAAGATTTATGGGATTCCTTTGATGATGCGACCCGGACGACCTCCGTAATCCTTTCTCTGCTAGAATTGGGCGGGCGCGCGTTGGGACGTGAGTTCAATTATGGGGAAGTCGAACGCGTGGATGCCTTCGGGCCGGAGCTCCGTAAACTTGCCCGTCGTGGCTTGGCCGAATGTCTCGAAAAAAATGAAAAGGGCTGGATTTTCGATTGGGAACATTGGCTTGTCTGGCGTGGGGAACGCTGGACGGTCAGCTCCCAGGCTTTTGTGTGGTGGGTACGTGATATGGCAATTGCCCAAACCCGTCAAATCCCCAAATACGACGAGTGGCTGGCGAACCAGCGCTATCGGGGTTTATTTACCGAAAAACAGTGGAACGACCTACATGCCCACTTCAAACGCTTACCACCCTCCGCCTTGTATGGGGTGGCGGAATTGGCAAATGCTCTGTGGACCCAAATCAAATGAGTTATGGGGCAGGTTCTTCCATAGAGCCTGCCCCATAACTGGTGGAAGGTATATATGGCCCAATCTCAATTTAACCCTTATATCGCCGGCCCCCCTTTACGCGAGGCGCGCGGCTTTTTTGGCCGCCAGGATTCCCTCCGTTGGGTGACAAACGAGCTCCGCAATCCTGGTACGAACGTGCTTGTCTTGCATGGTCAGCGGCGCATTGGCAAAACCAGTCTGCTTTTACAAGCCCAACTTTCCCTGCCCAAAGATGAATTCCTCCCTGTTTATTTCGACCTGCAAGATCGCGCCGCCCAGCCGCTAGGAAAGGTGTTGGCCAGCCTGGCTGGGAAAATGGCTGATCGTGCCAAACTGGAACTTCCTCCCTCTGCTGATTTTGACGACGAAGGTCTTTATTTTGCACGCCGTTTTTTGCCGCAATTCCTTGCCACCCTGCCTGAAACACGCCGCCCTGTTCTGTTGTTGGATGAATTCGATGTAATGGACAAAGCCGCTGAGGCTCGCCTGCCAGTAACGTCCGCCGCCCTTACGTTGCGCCCCTTCTTTACTGAACTCATCACCGAACAGGAACGTCTGGCTTTTGTCTTCGTGGTCGGACGCCGCCCAGAAGATTTGACGCTAAATTTTTCCCAGGTTTTCAAAGCCTCCACCGCCCGTGAGTTATGGATTCTCGACCCGGAAAGTGCCGAACGGCTGGTGAGGCAGGCGGAGGCCAACGACACCTTGCACTTTACCGATGCCGCCCTCGCTCGCATTTTCTCCCTTACCAACCGTCACCCCTACTTGACCCAACTCCTCTGTCAACGGATTTGGGAACGCACGCACTCCCACGAGCTACCCGAAGATACAGGGGAGGCCAAAGCAATCACACCTCCCCGCGTAGAGGCATCTGACGTGGATTCCGCAATCCCGGATGTTTTAGAAACGGGCGGTCATGCTTTTGACTGGATATGGAAAGGGCTGACGCTGGCTGAGCGGATTTACCTCTCTGCGCTTGCCGAAACTGCCGCAGACGGACAACCCCTCTCCGAAGGGCAGGTGATCGCCGTTGTAACCGCGCACGCCGCGCGTTTGCGGACCCTCGAAGTGGAACGCGCCTCTAGCGAACTGGTAAAACGCAAAGTGCTGGAGCATACGGGCGATCACACGTATCGATATGCCATCGAACTCTTCCGCCGATGGGTGCAAGTGAACCGGCCCCTCCGGTTTGTTAAGGAAGAAATGGATCAGGATGGGCAGGCCGCGGATCTGGTAGTACAAGCCGGGGAAGTGGAGTACCGGAAAGAAAAATGGCTGGCGGCGATAGAAAAATTTGACAATGCCTTGCAAGATAACCCCAATCATTTTCGTGCCCATCTATTGCGAGGCGATAGCCTGCTGAATCTTAACCGCCCTGCCGAAGCGGTCGAAGCCTTACAAAACGCCCACCGCCTTGATCCTGAAGAAGCGCGCCTACCCCTTGCCCGTGCCTGGATTGCGCGTGCCCAAGAACTTGCCCAGGCTGGACAAGATGACGAAGCCCTCTCTGCCTGTGAAAGTGCCTTGAGTATCTCCCCCTATGAAAGTGGTGCGAAAGAATTAATCGCCGCGATTTGGAATCGCCGCGGAGAATTTTTTTTTCATAAAGAGAAATTGACCGAAGCCTTACAAGCCTACGAACGGGCCGAAAACCTTGCCCAAATGCAGATCGTAGAAACACGAAAACTGGAAAACGAAGAACTGGCACGCCGATTTTATGAAGGACAATTGGCCCTGCAAAAGGGAGCATGGGCACGCGCACAAGATGAATTTCAGTGGATCGTCTGCCATCGCCCGACATACGCCCGTGACGAGCAGAAAGCGGTATATTTGCTTGCCCAGGCGGTAGAAGCCGGGATAACCCCGCCCCCGCGGTGGCGGGTCTGGCTAAACCATCCCCAAACGCGTGCAGGTCTTTTTGTGTTAGGGGTTGTTTTCCTGCTCTTCATCGCCTTTGGGCTCGGAAGTGGTTTCATCAATCTAGGACAGGAGGGCTATGGCCCATTCGCCTACCTCGCTACCCCAACACCAACCCATACACCCACGTTTACCCCAACCCTCACCCCTAGCCTTACTCCCACTCTGACCCCCACGCCCACGAATACCTCCACGCCAACCCACACTCCCACGCCGACCCATACCCCCACCATTACCCCCACCCCCACAGCCACTCCGTTCCCCACCTCCCTTGTGGATGATTTTGGCGTCACCATGCGCCTCATCCCCGCCGGGACGTTCGAGATGGGAAGTGAGAATGGAGATAGTGACGAAAGACCCATCCATACGGTTTTACTGGAAGACTTTTACATAGACCAGTACGAAGTCACGAATGAATTGTACGCCGCCTGTGTAGACGCTGGGGGATGTACGGAGCGCAATAGCTCAGAACTCCGCGATTCGGATTTCGCCGGATATCCAGTCAGGAGTGTCACCTGGAACGACGCCGAGGCCTATTGCGAATGGCGCGGGGGCGCTCTCCCCACCGAAGCCCAGTGGGAAAAAGCCGCACGCGGCGGGTTGGAAGGGATGGACTATCCCTGGGGGAATGAAACCCCAAGTTGTACAGCAGGGGCAGAAAACGGGGCACAGTTTATCGACTGTGACGGGGAAACCGTTCCAGTGGGCAGTTTTGTCCCCAATGGCTACGGCCTGTTCGACATGGCGGGGAATGTCTGGGAGTGGGTAATGGATTGGTACGATAGCGGATATTATAGTGGTTCACCAGACCAAAACCCTCCAGGCGCGACGGACGGCTCCTCTCGCGTCCTGCGGGGCGGCTCGTGGGTCGACGACCCGGACGTCCTCCGCGTCGCCAACCGGTTCAGGTTCTCGCCCGATGGCACGTTCAACGTCATCGGGTTCCGGTGCGCCCGCTCCCCGTGATTCTGGTATACTGGGTGCTGAACTTCTGGACTCCTGGAACGGGGGGGGTGGGG
>JABWBV010000580.1 GCA_013359445.1 Anaerolineales bacterium
CTAACATGCGGCCCTGTCAAGGCCGAGATCGCGGGTTCGATACCCGTCGGGACCGCTTCAAGTAAATATCCCTTTTGATCGCGGGTTCGACCTGCATCGGGGATCCTCAAGTAGGAAAAGGGAACAGAATAGGCAGAAAGAAACCTGGAAAGTATATTTTTCCAGGTTTTTGCTTTAAAGCCCGTTGGCAGATTGTGTCGGCGGGCTTTTTTGTTTCTGTCGCGAGGTACACCATGCGGTCAAAATCCAAATCCGAGGGCATGTCCCTGGTCAATTTTTTCACCATAGCCGAAGCGGCGTTGATTTTTGGGGTCAGAAAAAAACAAATATACGACTGGATTCAGGCTGGACGCTTGCGAGTCTTCCAACTTGGACGCGGGGAACACGCCACCCGTATTCGCCGCCAGGACTTGGACAAATTGATCAAAGCCTTACGGAATGGCGAACTGGAAATTCCGAATAACCCGGTTTCACCGGACGAATCTACCCACCCTTCAACTTGAAACGCTCAAAAACCCAACGGAGGCAACCCGCATGAACCGCAAACCCCAACCCACCCTGACTTACTATCTTTGGCGTTTTTCTGATGTCCAGATGATTGATGCCCTGGCGGAACAATGGCTTAAAAGCGTCCGACCGGGAGCGACCGCTTTGTATTTGCTGGCTTTTCTAGCCCTGACGACCGTGACAGGGGTGTTGACCTGGTTCTTCGATGTGCGGCCTTCGCTTGCCTTTGCCAATTACGTGGGGCAAAACGCCTTCAACCAACCGATCCCCTTTGTCTCAGATCATGCCGCCGGATTTCTCACGACCTTCCTGATTGCGATCCTGTCCATCATGCCCAATCTGCTAGAGTTTTTCACGGTAGGGCTGGCTTTGCAAGGAAATCTGGCGGTGGACATTTCTATCAAGGCCGCGCTGGTTTTTGATGCGATTACGGATGCGCCAGGGGCTTATGAATTTGCCCGTACCGTGGTTGCCTATTTCACCGCCGGTATTCCAGTTGAATTTCAAGTTTCCATTCCTTTCGTGGAAATCCTGTTTACCGCTCCGGTCCTGCTCCTGGCCACCATTGTGATTGAGACCCTGTTCCTTTCCTTTCTGCTGGCCACTTTTCGTCTGTTCCGCGCTTCGATGACCCGCCAGCCCCGAATGATGCGTCGCCCTCATTCACAAACCCCATGATACCTACACCACCCTCCACTCCACATCCTCCCGAATCCGAGGCCTCCCCTCGCTGGATGCGCAGACTGGCAAACTTTGATGGGCTGGATACTGTATTGTTGTTCTTCGGATTGCCCACCGCCTATGCCGCTGGGGGTGTCCCAGGGCTGTTTGTGGGCGGGTTGCTATTTGGCGCGCAGATGGTGTTGCGGAAAACCCCGGTTCTGCCGCGCACAGCCCAGGCGTTGGATTGGTCGTTGCGCGCGGCACGCGGGGATCGGAAGGTGTTGGCCCAAGTCTTTCAATTCTTGGAAGATGAAACGGCCATCGTGGGAAATCCAATGCCAGGGCAAGCCCCACGATCTGTTCTACCATCTCAAGTCATTCCTCCTGTTCAGCCAATAGGAGCAAAGGAATTGGCTTATAAGCCGGTCTATCGCGGCCTGGAAAAACTGCCTCCCCTGCTGGGCTACCAGATCGTCATTTATGGTCCCACCAAATCTGGCAAGAGCAGTGTGATCAAAGCCCTGCTGATTCATCGCCAGGAAGCCGAACTCCTCATCCTTGACCCACACTACGAACCCGGCAACTGGCCGAGTCGCGCCGTTGTGGTTGGACCAGGCTTGAACTGGACAGCCATTGACCATGCCATTAACTACGCGCAAATTGAGCTACAGACGCGCTATCACCAACTGGCTTCCCAGCCGCGCGGGGCGGTGCAGTTCCGGCCTTTGTACCTGATCGTGGATGAGATGAGCGCCTTGACGATGGAAATCCCCGATGCCGGGAAACGCCTGTTCAATCTGGCGCAACAAGGGCGCAAGGTGGATATCTGGACAATTCTGACGCCACATTCGACCGAGGTCGAGCAAATGGGCGCACAAGGCCGCGGCAATGCGCGGGAAAACTCTGCTTCTATCGAAATGCCTTTTGTCCCCGAGGAGGAGAAATACAAGCCGCGCATTGTCACGCTGTACTACGGCAACCCGCGCCGAAAAGATAACAGCCCTGTGGGTCGGTTTATCGTCCCAACGCCAAAAGTGTACACCGGAACCCCAACCTTGAATCCCGCCTGGATTGCCCGTGCCCACCCTGTGTCCAACCGTGTGCCTGAGAAAACCGGGCACAGGGTCCCTGCCCACCGACACACCCTGGAACCGGGGAGGCACAGGCCCTCTGAAGCTGAGTTCGGCCAGAAATTTGGCAGAGATTCGGAATTAGCGGGAAGACTGGCTTTGTACCTCCTTCAACAGGGGTATGGAGTTCGCAAAGTTAGCGCTTTCCTTCCCTTCGCGAATGATGACGCGCGGGTTTTGGTCAACACCTTACGCGCGCAATTCCCTCATCTTGCAGGGGAACGCCCTACCCCTGGCAGTCCTGCAGAAATTCAACTGGTGCAACGCCTGTGTTCGCTTGGCGCACCGCTGCGCCGGATTGCCGTGCTGCTCGACGGGAATGATGGCGAAAATTTAGCGCGCATCGAGAAGTACATCTAAGGTTTCGATAACGAACTCAATCTAAATGGACGAAAAACGCACCTCTTCCCCTTTTATCACGCTCATCCTAGTTATGACGGTCCTCTGTATCCTGGCGACCAGCCTCTTCACGTTTGGGGTGACCAGAACCCCGCAAGATTACGCGGAGGCCACGATGATTGCGGCAGCTACCGCCACCGCCCTGCCCTTCAAAGCGACTGAAATGGCCGAAGGACTGCGCCACCAACAAACGGTAAATGCTTCACAAGAACAGGCATACAAAACACTCATGCAAGGCCTGGTCGTTTTCGCCAAAGTCCTGCTGGGTGCGGGTGGGATTTTGGCCGTGATGTGGGTGATTGCGGGCAGTTTCAAAGCCGGGTCGGTTTCTGTCCAGGCCGCCAAACAAGCTGCCTTACCTGGCTTTGTGGATTTAGGGGATGGCTACCGGTTACTGAACGATGGCGAGCAAGTCCGTCTGCTCGATGTGCGTACTGGACGTAGCCATCCACTCGTCGAAAACGGAGAAGTTTTACCCGCCCGCGCGGAAATTGCGAAAGCGGAAATCCTCGCGCAGGCTCTAGTGGAAATCGCAGAAAAAACGAACAGTCCGAAACCTGCGGATTGGTTAGGACCTGTCCTACAAGACATCTTGGAGCAAGAATGAACAACAAAACCCTTTCTGAGGAGGAAGATTTGCAACTCTCCACACTTTTTACCACCTGGCTTAAGGATCAGGATCACAGTCCGGCCACGGTTCGGAATTACCAATCCGACCTGAACCACTTCAAACGCTGGTTCGAGCAAGCCAATGCGGAACCCCTCTCCCCGGCGCAGCTTACCCCAACCGATGTGCGAGAATACCGCCAGCACATGCTCTCCGTCGAACGCCGGAAAGCCAGCACGATCAACAGACGACTTTCTGCCCTGAGCGCATACAGCCGTTGGGCGCAGGAAGCGGGTTTTCTGGATTACAACCCCACCGACCGGGTGCAAACGGTGAGTATCCAACCGCGCGCCCCGCGCTGGCTAGACAAAAAAGAGCAAGCGTCGTTGCTCCGCGAACTGGAACTACTTCGAAACGCGGCGCGGACCGACCATGCACGTTTCCGGGCTTTACGTGACCAAACTGTGGTCATCCTGATGCTCAACACCGGGTTACGGATCGGGGAGGTATGCAATCTGGTCGTTTCCGATTTGCTCATTACCGCCCGCAAAGGGCAACTCCTGGTGCGCGAAGGAAAAGGGGGGAAACAACGTTTCGTGCCTTTGAACCTGGAAGCGCGCCGGGTGATCGGCGAATGGCTCCCCGAACGTGCTGTCTGGTTGACGAACCTGGATATGCAAGAGGCACACCTCTTCATCACCCATCTGGGCGAACGTTTAGGTTCACGCTCCATTCAAAAGATGATCACCCAGGTAGGGCAACGCGCGGGGATTTCCCTCTCCTGCCATGCTTTACGCCATACCTTTGCCAAGAATCTGGTCAATGCTGGGGTTAGCCTGGAAAAAGTCGCCGCCTTACTCGGCCATAGTAACTTGAATACAACCCGCGTTTACATCGTGCCAGGCCAGCAGGATTTGGAACGGGCTGTAGAAGCCCTGGTCTAGGGACTGGGCAGAGGGCCAGGCATATGTGCCAGGCCAGAGTCTGCCACATCCCCTTATCCCCGGCAGAAGGCCATAGAGCAATTTTCAAGCAGCAGGAGTGCAAATCCATGACCACATTAATTGCGGTGTATGCATCTGATACACCGCGCCCGGTTGTTCTTGTGTATGTGGCGGGATGAATCATGGCGTGGGGGAGAAACAGGCGTTCGCCAATACCCGCGAACATGCGGAAGAAATGCTCGCCACTTATGCAAAATCGAAAAACCTGACGGAGTATTGGGGCTTTGTCCCGGATGCAGTCCGTCAAATCCCCTTATTTGAGGAGGTCTAAATATGGCAACCCAACTCATTGCCATCGCCAATCAAAAAGGTGGGGTCGGGAAGACCACCACCGCGGTCACCCTCGCCCACGGGCTTGCACGGGCCGGGAAAGACACGCTGCTCATTGACTTTGACCCACAAGGACAGTGTGCCACTAGCTTAGGGATGCGGCAGGAACGCGGCGTCTTCAACTGGCTCATCAATGGCGAACCGCTGAAAGAGATTCTGCGTCCTACGGGCCGCGCCGGCTTGTGGCTGCTATCCGGCAACAAAGACACGGCAGCGGCCCAAATCCTGCTCTCCGCCCAAAACAAACCGGTGAACTTTATCCAGCGCCAGTTACAGCCCATCCTGCGGACAGGCTTGAGTTATGTCATTTTTGACACGGCTCCTTCGGTGGGCGGTTTGCAAGAACGGGCGTTGTGGGCTTCCGACTTCGTCCTCATCCCCAGCGCCACGGATTTTCTCTCCCTCGAAGGGGTGGGGATGATCATGGATACCCTCCGCACGCTCCATCAGGATCACGCCTGGCGCGGAAAGCTCCTGGGCATCCTGCCCACGTTTTATGACACCGTGACGCGGGAAAGCCAGGCTACCTTCGACGAGATGCAAAAGATGTTTCCAAAACGGGTGTTGGTCCCGGTTTACCGTGCGACCATTCTGCGCGAATGTGCCGCGGAAGGCAAAACCATTTTAGAGTTTGCGCCCGGCCACCGGGCCACTGAACAATACCAGCAGGTGGTCAAACGCCTCTTGGAGGTGACATAATGGCGCGCCAATCCGCTTTTCGGAATGCCCAATTTGCCCGCGAAGCCCTGCCCGAAGCGGATGTCAACGAAAGTGATTTGCACTTGAGCTGGCTGCAGACTTCCGAAAAAACCCCACGCCCGCGGGCCTGGGAAAAAGCCAACCGCGCGGCTACTTATCGGGGGGTCCCGCCCCAACTCCATGCCCGGGTTAAAGAGGTGGCCGGAGAATTGGAGGTGATTGTGGATGAAGTCGCACGGGTCTTTTTGGAATATGGCCTGGCTTGTTACCAGCGCGGGGACTTGCGGATCGAACCCGTCTTGAACATGAAGCTCACCTTGTTTCCCAAGGGCCAGCGGCGCTGGTATGAAAACCCTCAAACCCCTACCCCACCTACGCGTCAAAAGAAGAAACCCAAAAAACAGGAACACAAACCCTGGCGGTTGCCGCGTGTGTCGTATCGTCTGCCGGCTTCCATCCGCCAACAGGTGGACGAAATTCGCCAGGAAAAAAACGTCCCGGTCGGAGAGGTGGTCACCCTCTTCCTCTCCCATGCTTTGGAAGCCTACGAAAATGGGCGTCTGATCTTACAACCCATCCCGCGCCAAGGGGCCTCTTTAGGTTCCCTGTGGAGGCCCTCATGAGCCACTTTCAACCTTTCCTGGAAAAAGAAGAAATTCGTAAACGAAATTTTTTTAGCGTCAGCGTCCTTTCTGACCGGACGCTGACGCTTTGCAGACGTGCCGCCGACTTTGCCGCCGACGTGGACGCTGACGTTCAGCCCCTACAACGCCCGCTAAAGACCGCTACAGGTTCAACAGAGGCCGTGGTTTTCCGGCTCAAAATCGCTCAACCACGGCCTTTTTATCCGTTTGAGATCGCTGTGCTTGGACGGGCGAGATGACAACCGAAATCCCCCTCATTCCTCAAAGCCGCGAGGCGGAAGAAGCCTTGTTAGGGGCCGTATTGATCAACCCGGAAATCTTTTTGGAGGTCAGTGAGTTCTTGCAAGCTGGAGACTTTTATCTACACCGCCATCGTTGGATTTGGGAAACTTTCCAAAAATTGAACGAACGGCGCGCGCCGCTTGATTTCCTCACGGTCACCGATGAATTGGAAAAAGCCGGACATCTGGCCGAAGTGGGAGGCCCCGCCTATTTAACTGCCCTGATCAATGCGGTGCCGACCTCGCTTCACGCGGAGGGCTATGCCCGGCTGGTCGAAGAAAGCGCCCTCCGCCGCCGGTTGCTCGAAGCGGCGAATCAAGTCGCCAAAACCGCTTACCAGGAAGGGTTGGAAATCGAGATAGTTTTGGACGAAGCAGAGAAAGCGATCTTCGCCGTGAGCGAACGCTGCTTAACCCGTACGCTACAACCTGTGTCCAAAATTGCCGGACAGGTCTACGAACAAGTGGCCGCGGCCAGCCAGGGGAACGAAGCAGGCTTGTCCACGGGTTTTTACGCTTTAGACCGGTTATTGGGCGGCTTACAACCCGCGGATTTGGTCATCGTCGCCGGGCGGCCCGGCATGGGCAAAACCGGCTTTTTGCTGTCCCTGGCGCGCCATGCCACCGGATGTCTGAAAAAACATCTGGCTGTGTTTTCGCTGGAGATGTCCAATGCACAACTGGTCCAACGTCTCTTCTCGCAGGAGACCGGCATTGATTCCCAACGCCTGCGTACCGGAAAACTCTTGAGCCAGGAATGGGTTCCGTTGGCTCAGGCGGTGGAACGGGTGACAAACTGGCGGCTCTTCCTGGATGATACCCCCGCTCTCACTCCTAGCCAGTTACGGACCCGTTGCCGGAAACTACATATGGAATACGGGCTGGATTTAATCATGGTCGATTACCTGCAATTGATGAGTGGAGGCACCCGCACGGAGAACCGTACCCAAGAGGTGTCTCTCATTTCGCGGAATCTCAAAATCCTGGCCCGGGAGTTAAACGTCCCGATTATCGCCGCCGCCCAGCTTTCCCGCGCCGTCGAACAGCGTGCGGACAAACGGCCCACCCTGGCCGACTTGCGGGAGTCAGGGGCGCTCGAACAGGACAGCGACCTCGTGCTGTTTCTGTATCGCCCGGAGATGTATGGGGGCAACGAACAGCGTCATGGCGTAGCCGAGGTGATCGTCGCCAAACATCGCAAGGGGCCGGTCGGCCAGGTGGAATTGGCTTTTCAGGCGCACCTGGCTAAATTTGACAATCTAAAGCGAGGGGCGGATGAGTAAACAACGCGTGGTCCAATTTGAATATCAGCAAGCGCTCGTCCAGGAAAGCGGTTCGCCGCGCTGGAGTGAGGAACTCAACATTTCGGTGCGAATTCTTTCCGAGGCGCTCACTTCAGGATGGTTACGGGAGCATTTTGCTGGCCGGGGTGGAGCCAACGATTTTCTGGTTTTGTTGGCCATTGCCATGCACGCGCGCCCTCTGCGGGGAGAGGATTTGACGTATCTCACCGCGTTGGGGGTTGCTGCCCCTGAGGATGAAAATCGGCTATAT
>JABWBV010000047.1 GCA_013359445.1 Anaerolineales bacterium
CCTTTTATGAAATAAGATTTTTGGAGCTTAACCGCTCAAGCTGAGAAAGAAAAATTCCCAAAAAAAGGGTGAAAGGGGGGTGTACATCCCCCTTTCACCCTTTTTTTTGGCTATTCTCTCCTGGCTGAGGCGTTACTTTGGGGAGAACGTGAACCATCATTGCACCCAGGAAGAGGGTGGCGGTAGCGAACGTGAGAAACCAAACCCAGGCGGCAGGGCTTGCAAACGAAAAGAGCGAGAGATGAAGAAACGAGGCGATCAGCACCCCGGCGGCGAAGACAAACATCGCGGGGATGACCGGGCGCGCCCCAGCCCAGGTGTGTCGTTGTGCGAACGACCAACTCCCCACGCTCAGGGCGAGCAAAGGCCCGCCATACGTCTGCGCCAGGAGCGGGGTGATTTTCCACGGCCAGAGGGCGACCATCGCATTCGGCAGAATCATCAACGCGAGGGCGAACCCCGCGACGATCACCCCCTGAACCGACAAAAACATCCGTGCCCACGCAGGGAGCGGTGCGCCCGGCAGTTTCTCCCGCCCCTCGTGGCGGCTCGTCCAGGCCATGTATAGGGCGATGAGCGGGTAAATGCTGTACGAGGCAAACCAAATCCACGGCGGCAAGAGCGACAGGTCAAACGCGCTCAGACTCAGGATCGAGACCACGAACAAAAGTCCGGTCCAGGTGGCGATCATTCCCATCGCAAGGCGAACTTCAGCCTGATAGCGGGCGGTCATACAACTCACCATAAAAATGGCCCCGTAAAAATACAGCGCACCGACAAAACGCGCGTGCAGGGGTGGCAACACCAACCAGGTAGCAATCGCCGCCAACCGAGGCGGGAAAAAATACCCTAAAACGGCAATGAGCAACGCCGCGGCGCAAATGACACCATAAAAGATTTTGTGTGAGCGAGGGATGAGAGTCATATTTATCTCTTTTGTTTTCCTTATTTTGTGCGCGCTTGCAAAATAAGCGCACCACCAATCAAAACCAAAACGCCAAATATCGCCAACCACAAATACACGCCCGGATTGCTCCACACCACCTTGTGAACCTGGGCGTCCACGATGAACAAGCCCAAAATGGCGAAAAAACCGAGCGCAAACTGGCTCAAGCCGAGCGTCAGGTACTCGCTCCGGGCGGCGACCCGCGCGAGAAGCAGACTCCCCAACGCCCCGCTGAGAAAAACCGAACTGTACAAATGCCCATGAAACGCGTCGATCTTCCACGGCCAAAACGCACCGAACACGACCGGAGCGACGAACAGCCCGACTCCATACACCCCATACAGGATCGCCTCCCCGATCAGGATCATGCGCCAGCGGGCGGGGGTGGGCGCGGCGTCTTGGGGCGGTTGGCGGTAGTGCCAGAGCAGAAACGCGGAGATGAACAGAGAGACGACGTACAATATGAACCACAACCACACCCCGCGCCGGGTGAAGTCGAACGTGTTCAGGTGGATGAACGAGGCCACCGAAACGATCAGGGTGAAACTCACCGCGACGGGAAGGGACAGTCGCGCGGGCGCCCAGCGGTTGCTCAGCAGGAGAATCAGCACAGCGGAAAACTCCGACAGGTACACCGCGCCCAAAAACCGGGTGTGAAAGGGCGGGAGCGGCCACGGCCAGCGTTCTACCGTCCAGGCGGGGAAAAAATATAGGCCGAAACTGCCCACCGCGAGGACGAGGATCACGATGAGCATGAAAGGGCGAACGAGGGGGAGGGAGGTCGATTTTGTCATTTTGTTCAATCCTTAAGGCAACACTTGTGGCTCACCAAAAATGAAATTGTCCATCACGGCGACATCCACGTCCCCTTCGCCGTCGTTGGGGCCGAGGGGACCGGTTCCGTAGCGCACTTCCACGCGGTAGACGATGGCTTCGTCAAACATCACGCCGAGGAAAGATAGGCCGTTGTCCGAGATGGGGGTTTCAAATTTGCCGAGGGAGTTGCCGTCTTTGTCGAAGTATTCAAAGGCGGTGTGGTTGGTGTCTACGTCGAGGTAAACTGCGCCAAACCCTTTCACGGTGGCGGGGGTGTTCGTGCCCGGGACGAAGAAGGTGAGGTTGACGATGTGACTGCCAACGGGGGAAAAGAGGCGTTCTTCGCTGAAGGTTTTGAAGATGTCGGCGTATTGCGGGTTGAGGTTGCCGAACCGGGGGAGTGCCCCATACGGGTTGTCGCGGTCCGCGCTGACCATGAGGCCCTCGCCGGGGGTATTAAGAACGATGCCGCGGGCGCGGGGGGCTTCGGGTTGGTTGAAGAAGTCGGGGGCATACAGGTTGGGGGCGGCGAGTTCGTCGGGGAGGGTGTCCCAGTTGATTTCGCGGAACCCGTCGGGGCCTTTGGTGCCGGGGTCGCCGCCGTTGTTTTCGCCACCGAAGAGGGCACGGTATTCCTCCACGACGGCGGTGATGGACGCGGCGTCATTGCCTGAGCCGGTGAGGATGGTGGGGGCGTTCCCCCCATTGGAGCCGGGGAGGGAGCACGCCAACGCACCCAGGGCGAGGAGGAGGATGGAAAGTAGAATCGGGTAAAGGGTAGTTCGGGATTTCATCAAAAATATCCTTTATGATGTTTTTTGCGTCAGGATTTGCCGAATTTGTTTCAAAATTTTGGGCCAGTCGGCTCCTTTTTCGATGAAGCCATCACTTCCGGCTT
The DNA here is from genome assembly GCA_013359445.1 of Anaerolineales bacterium. Classification (GTDB taxonomy): domain Bacteria; phylum Chloroflexota; class Anaerolineae; order Anaerolineales; family JABWBV01; genus JABWBV01. The sequence goes on from JABWBV010000047.1 coordinate 2,661, forward strand.
CCAACCCCTTCTGACGGGTTTGGGGATCGCCGTTGGCGGAGATGAGGATGACCAGGGGGGGATTTTTGAGCTTTTTGGCGAGTCGGGTGACGTCGTAGCCTTCGAGGTCGGCGAGGTGGATGTCGAGCAAGACGACATCGGGGGACCGTTGGATGATCAGGTTGAGGGCTTGCTGTCCGGTTTCGGCGACTCCGATCACTTCCAGGTCCGCCTCGTCGTGCAGGAGATATTGCAAGGCCTCCAGCATGGGGTGGGAGTCATCGACGAGGAGGACTTTGTGAGGGGGGGATGGCGACATGGGGGGAGCGTGAGGCGTGTGGCGTGAGGGTTTAGGATGTGGGTGAGACTGTGTTAGTTTATGAGATTGGGACAGATCAAACACGCCCACCTGGTCAGGTTTATTTCCCCCTCTTTCGAGGGGTGTCGAGTGGGTGGGAATCAAAAAGGCGAGCGTTCAACAAACGCTCGCCTTTTGCTTACAGGATGATGGGGGTTAGTAATAGAGGCCCCAGTCTGCGCCTGCGCCGTCTTCCATGTAGGAGAAGTCCCACATTTCGGTGCCCATTTTGATGGTGGTGGGCATGGAAAGGGCTTTTTCGGCACGTTGGCGGGTCATTTCGAGCATGGCCGGGCCGTAGGGGCAGAAGGGGGTGGTGAGAATCATGGTGATGGTGGCTTTTTGGTCGTCAACGGTGACGTTTCGCACCAGGCCAAGTTGGATGATTTCCATGCCGATTTCGGGGTCAACGACATCGCGCAGGGCGGTTTTGAGGGGTTCGGCAAGGGAGGGGTGGGTGCTTTCGATCTCCCACACGACAAGATTTTTTGTTTCAGCTTCTGGGGTGGTCATGGTTACTCCAAAAATTATTAACCAGGGTTTGTTTGAATATCGTTTAAGATGACAAAAGGGACGACATAGGTGCAGTAATTATCACCATCCAACAGGCATTGAATTTTGGTAGCGGGAACCGCCAGCATTTTGGAAATCAGCGTTTGATCGACCTCGCATACTTCACGGTGATTTTGCCCAATGTGAAAGTAGGGGCAGTTCAACTCGCGGATTTGGTAGGATGCCTCCATGCGTTCCCATTCCACCTGAAAGCCCTCGTCCTTTAATACATCCTTTAGTAAATCAAGCCGGTCTTCGATGGGCAAGAGGCCAACATCTTGGCCTGAAACAATATCGTCTGCGAGGTCTTCTCCCATTTGGGAAAAAAGTTGGCCGACCATTTCGGGCGGTAAATTTTCTTTGACGCGCTCGAGCAGGCGATTGGTCAGGCGAAGATAACGCGTGGGGAATTGCTCCTGCCCGGTCTCGGTCAAGAAATACACCCGGCGCGGACGCCCCACCCCATGTCGTTCTTCCGCAGAGTCCACAACCCCCTCGCCTTCCAGTTTCAGAATGTGATGTCGGACAGAGATGGGGTTAATGCCAACAATTTCGGCAAGATCATTAATGGTGACTTTTTGATGTTTGAGGATAACCTGGATGATTTTATCTTTTGTGCTAGTCATAGGGACACTTTAACAAAGAAAAGGAGACGATTTTAGGAAGAGTATATCAACGGAAAGCACGATAGTCAATATTTTTTAGATTTTTATCTTAAATATTGACACCCGTTAGGCCGCTTGCTATAATTCTCACAATCTTGCCCTGAAATAACTTTGGGTAGGGTTTTTTACCAAGCATACCTTCCAACTAGGAGTAAATCTAAACATGTCTGAATTGGTCATTAAAAATCTGCACGTGAGTGTAGAAGGCAAAGAAATCCTGAAAGGGCTTGACCTGAGCGTTCGCCAGGGCGAAGTCCACGCGCTGATGGGACCCAATGGTTCCGGGAAATCCACGCTGGCCTATACCTTGATGGGACACCCTTTTTATGAAGTGACAGATGGGGAAGTCTGGTTCAAAGGACAGAATATCCTGGAACTGGAGGCCGATGAACGTTCACATCTGGGAATGTTTTTGGCCTTTCAATACCCCGTTTCCATCCCTGGGGTGACGGTTGCCAACTTTCTCCGCACCGCCATCAACGCTCATCGCAAAGCCGCCAACCCCGAAGACAAGGGGATTTCTATTCCCGATTTTCGACGCTTGCTGACCGCGAAAATGAACCTGCTCAAAATGGATAACTCCTTTGCTGGGCGTTATCTGAACGAAGGCTTTTCTGGTGGTGAAAAGAAACGCGCCGAAATCCTTCAGATGGCGACCCTCCAACCCGAGATCGCCATCCTCGACGAAACCGACTCCGGCCTCGACATTGATGCCCTCCGCATCGTGTCGGAAGGGGTCAACGCCCTGCAAGGTCCCCACATGGGTGTCCTCGTCATCACCCACTATCAACGGATTTTGAACTACATCAAACCGAACTACGTTCACATTATGCTGAACGGGCGCGTGGTGGAATCCGGCGGCCCTGAATTGGCCCTTTATCTTGAAGAACACGGGTACGACGACATTCGTGAAAAACACAATGGCGTTCCCGCTTAACGGAAAGCGATTGTAATTACTCAGGCCAGACCCTAAAGTTTTCAATTGCAAGAGTAACCTAAACAAACATGAACTCCGTTCCTCAATGAGTTCCTGAACTACCGAGAAAAACCTTTAGGGTCTGTTACAAGCGATTTTCTAAATCGTTTTCAAGGAGATTATTATGAGCGCAGATGCACAACTTTTAGCTGGCATTGACGATTACCGCTACGGCTTTATTGACCCGGAAGTCAATATTTTTAAAGCCCCCCGCAAAGGTCTGGATGCGGACATTGTCCGCCAGATTTCTGCATTAAAAAACGAACCCGCCTGGATGCTGGAATTCCGGCTCAAGGCGTTGGCCCATTTTGAGCAACGTCCCATGCCCCAATGGGGAGGCGATCTAAACAAACTCAATTTGGATGAGATTTACTTTTACAACAAACCGACGGAAGGCGAAAGCAAAAATTGGGACGATGTGCCCGATGCGATCAAAAACACCTTCAACCGGCTCGGCATCCCCGAAGCGGAACAAAAATTCCTCGCGGGTGTGGGGGCACAGTATGAGTCCGAGATGGTCTATCACTCCATCAAAGAACACCTCGCCGAAAAAGGCGTGATCTTCAAAAGCATCGAACACGGCCTGCAAGACCACCCCGACCTCTTCCGCGAATACTTCGGCACGATCATTCCCATCGAAGACAACAAATTCGCCGCCCTCAACAGCGCCGTCTGGTCCGGTGGCTCGTTCGTGTACGTTCCGCCGGGAGTGACGGTGGACATGCCCCTCCAGGCGTACTTCCGCGTCAACACCGCCGAACTCGGCCAGTTTGAACGCACCCTCATCATCATTGACGAAGGCGCGCAAGCCCACTATGTCGAAGGTTGTACCGCCCCCATCTACACCAGCGACTCCTTCCACAGTGGCGTCATCGAAATCATCGTCAAAAAGGGCGCGCGGATGCGCTACACGACCATCCAAAACTGGTCCACCAACATGTACAACCTCGTCACCCAACGCGCCATCGTTCACGAAAATGCCACGATGGAATGGGTGGATGCCAACCTCGGCTCCAAACTGACGATGAAATACCCCTCCTGCTACCTGATGGGCGAAGGTGCCCACGGCGAAATCCTCTCGATGGCCTTCGCCGCCAACAACCAGCACCAGGATACCGGTGGCAAAGTCATCCACCTCGCCCCGAACACTACCTCCAAAATCACCTCCAAGTCCATCAGCAAGAGTGGCGGACGCGCCTCCTACCGGGGCCTGCTCAAAGTCCACGCGAACGCCGAAGGCTCCACCTCCAACGTGGTCTGCGACGCCCTCCTTCTGGACGACACCTCCCGGTCGGACACCTACCCTTACATCGAAATTGACGCCCAAGATGTCACCATCGGCCACGAAGCCTCTGTCTCGAAAATCGGCGAAGAACAACTCTTCTACCTGATGAGCCGCGGCCTCACCGAAGAAGAAGCCAGCACCATGGTCGTCGCCGGGTTCATCGAACCCCTCGTCAAGGAACTCCCGATGGAATATGCCGTCGAAATGAACCGCCTCATCCAACTCCAAATGGAAGGCTCAATCGGATAATAGCGAATTGTGAATTGTGAATGATCAATGGTCAATTCACAATTCATCATTCCAAATTCATCATTCACTATTCATTATGGCCGAACGAACTGTCAAACGCATCCTCCGCCGCGATGGCACCACCACCGGTACCCCCGCCTCGGAATTTCCCTTTACCCAAGACATGATCCCTTCCCAAAACGGGAAAGGCTCCCCCCTCGTGCGGGAATACCGCCAGCGCGCGTGGGAAATCTACCAATCGCTCCCCATCCCCACCTTGCAAATGGAAGCGTGGCGGCGCACCGACCTCAAACGATTGGACGTAGGCAACTTCCGCTTCCCCGAAACGGACGCCTACCTCGATCTCGCCCCCGTCCCTGAACTCCTTCTCGCCCCCCTCGTGGCGGACCAACACGGTGGGCAAATCACCCTCCTGCCCGGCGGCGTCACGGTTGAATTGGATGAAAACCTCGCCCGTCAAGGTGTCGTCTTCACCGATTACGCCACCGCCGAACAACAACACCCCGAACTTCTCGCCAAAATCCTCGGCAAGATCGTTTCTACCGAAGAAGGAAAATTCGCCGCTTTGACGGGAGCCTTCGCCCGGCAGGGGATTCTCCTCTACGTGCCTCGTAATGTGATCGTGGATCAACCCCTCCATGCCGTGATCTGGGCACCTGGGGTAGGACTGGCGCACCTGTACCATACGCTCGTTTACCTCGAAGATGGGGCCTCCGCCACCTTTGTTCAGGAATCGGCTTCCCCGGACGAAACGGGTGGGCAAACGCTGGTCGGGGGCAATGTCGAAGTTCACGTGGGCGCGAACGCCCAACTTCGTTTTGTCGAACTGCAATCCTTAGGCCGCCACGTTTGGAACTTCACCCACGAACGCTCCCGCGTGGAACGAGATGGCAACCTGGATTGGATTTTTGGCGCGATTGGCTCCCACCTCACCAAAAACTTCTCCGAACTCAACCTGGATGGCCCCGGCTCGACGGGGCGGATGTCCGGGTTCTACTTCACCGATGGGGTTCAGCACCTGGATCATGATACCCAACAGAATCACAACGCCCCGCATACGACCAGCGATTTGCTCTTCAAAGGTGCCCTCAAAGACACCAGCCGCTCCGTCTGGCAGGGGATGATCTACGTCGCGCCCGGCGCACAGAAGACCGATGGCTACCAGGCCAACCGCAACCTCGTGCTGAATCCTAAAGCCCGTGCCGATTCCATCCCAGGATTGGAGATTCTCGCCGATGATGTACGGTGCACACATGGGGCAACTGTTGGTAAAATAGACCCTGAATTGGTCTTTTACCTGCAATCCCGTGGTGTGCCCCTTCACGATGCCGAACGGTTGATTGTAGATGGGTTTTTTGACCCAATCATGCAACGTATCCCGTATGAGGGCGTTCGTGAACGCTTTGCAAAGGCCATCTTAGACAAAATGGGATAGACAGTCTCTTGAACGGGTTAAGACCCGTTCGAGAGTTTCCATATCGCGGGAAACAGTTGGGTCTGTTTACGCAACATCGAAATGATGGAGGCCGACATTGGCAGAATTACGCTTTACCGCAGCTCCAGAGCAAGAAGAAATTTTTCAGGTTGGGGATTCCGTGGAAATGTTTTGTGATCACGACAATGATAAAAATGAGCGGGTGCGAGGGTGGCTTAAAGGGGTCGTGGTACAGGCGGATACCAAAATGGTCGCTGTTCAGTTTCAAGAAAATGTTTATTTGACCGATGGCTGGATGGTTCCGGATCATGTTTTATGGTCTCAGCAAAAATCCCCCAATCTTCGTTATTTCCGGGAGAAAAAACGACGGCGACGTCGCGAAGAGGGTGAAGGAAAATAAATAAGAAGGAAGATGACTGTCACCCTTTGGCAGTCATTTTTGTATATGAAGGCCCTTTGATGAGCGCAAACGTACAAAACCCCCTTGATCCTTTCCGTGTCCGCGAAGATTTCCCCATTCTTGCGCGAGAAGTTCACCCTGGTGTGCCATTGGTGTATCTTGACTCCGCGGCGACCAGCCAGAAACCTGCGCGGGTGTTGGACGCGATGAACGCGTACTACACCCTGCAAAATGCAAATATCCATCGCGGGGTGCATACCCTGGCCGAAGAAGCCACCGCTTCATACGAATCTGCCCGCGAGCGTGTGGCACACTTTATCGGGGCGGCGTCTGCCAAAGAGATTATCTACACCCGTAACACCACCGAATCGATCAACCTCGTCGCCCAATCCTGGGGGCGTGCCAATCTCAAAGCCGGGGATTTGGTCATTTTGACCGAGATGGAACACCATTCCAATCTGGTTCCCTGGCAAATGCTCGCGGCCCAGTTGAATTTTCGCCTGGCCTTCATCCCTGTGACCTCGGACGGACTGCTAGACCTGACGGTGTACCAGGACCTGCTCGCGCAAGGCCCGAAACTGGTGAGCTTTATGCACATGTCCAACGTGTTGGGAACGATCAATCCCGCGCGGGAGATGATCGCGGCGGCGCACGCGGTGGGGGCTGTCACCCTGTTGGATGGCGCGCAATCTGTGCCGCATTTTCCCGTAAACGTGCAGGACCTGGACGCGGACTTTCTTGCGTTCTCCTCTCACAAAATGTGTGGACCAACTGGGATCGGGATTCTGTATGGGAAGGAAAAATTGTTGGAGGCCATGCCCCCGTTTTTAGGGGGAGGGGATATGATCAAACGAGTCCGGTTGACCGGGTTCACCGCAAATGATCTGCCCCATAAATTTGAAGCGGGAACGCCTGCCATTGCTGAAGCGATTGGGTTGGGTGCGGCGGTCGATTATCTACAAGCCGTGGGGATGGACGCGGTGGCCGCCTACGAACATGCCCTGACGGAATACGCCCTCGAACGTTTGGAAGAAATTCCTGGGGTGTGGGTGTTTGGCCCTTCAGCAGAGAAGAAGGGGGGGGTGGCCGCCTTTATGCTGGATGACATTCATCCGCACGATATTGCGGCGATTTTGGACAAGCATGGTGTGGCTGTGCGTGCGGGCCACCATTGTGCGATGCCTCTTCACGAAAAATTTGATTTGCCTGCAACGGCCCGTGCCAGTTTTTACATTTACAATACTCGCGATGAAGTGGATAAACTGGTTCATGCGATTTACGATGTGAAAAAAGTCTTCGGGTAGACGGGGTAAATAAGGTTTACCCTATTTACCGACCCTAACCCTCTGTGTACCTTTCCTATGGATGACCTTTACCGAGACCAAATCATTGACCGTTATAAAAACCCGCGCTTTCGGGGATCTTTGGACCCGCATGACATCACTTACGAGGATGATAACCCTCTGTGCGGAGACCGGATTCGGATTGATATACGCGTGGATGAAAATAACTATATCACTGAGGCCGCGTATAGCGGGCGGGGATGTTCTATCTCTCAAGCTTCGGCTGATTTGTTGGTAGAACAGATTATTGGAAAAAATTTGGAAGAAGTGAAAGCCCTGACGAAAGAAGATATTTTAGAGATGCTGGGGATCGAACTGGGGCCAGTCAGGCTTAAGTGTGCTTTGCTTTCGCTCAAAGTCGTGAAAGCCGGGGTGTATGGGTTAGCCGCTGGCGAAGCCGCCGATCATTTGGTGGCGTAAAGAAAATCAACTGTTCATTTTGAAAATTTTGCAACTCGTCTATGTTTAATTATTCTCAATACGCCCCCTCTCAATGTGAGTTTATCCCGGTCGCTTCTGTGCAAGACCTGCCCAACGGGGAACGGTTATTTATCGAAGTGGATCATGAATCTATTGTGATTTTTAATATTGCGGGTCAATATTTTGCGATTGCAGATGTCTGTTCGCATGATAGCGGGCCATTGGGCGATGGCGATCTCGAAGAAGGGTTTCAGGTTTCTTGCCCCCGCCATGGGGGTCGTTTCGACGTGCGGACCGGTAAAGCGGTCATTTTTCCCGCCGTGGAAGATATTCCGGCTTATCCGGTGCGTGTCGTGGATGGAGAAATTGAAATTGGGCTACCTTTGGCCCCGTAAACAAGTGTGGGGGTAATCTTAGGCTAAAATGGAGCTTTTTGTATGGGGGGAAATCCACCGACCAAACTTTTGGGGGCTTTTAATCTTCGCGCAATGTCCCCCTGAATTGATGGCATCTGACCCTACGGTCTCCGCCAAGAACCCATAGAATTATTGTGATTCGTAACTACCCAATCAGGGTAGAGGTTAGCCCGCAACAAGGGTGAAAGGGGGAGGTGCCTCCCTCTTTCACCCTTGTTGCGGTGAGGTTCCTCTCTATGCCTGAGGAAGTTATTTCCACCTCATCCGCCCGGGTGGGGTTTTGATTGCACGATGGATGATAATTTTCTGCTCCTGATCTTCTTTTTGTATGGGCTGGCGTTTTTCAGTATGGGGCTGATCGTGGCCCTAGAAAGTGGGCGGACGACGGATGAGCGCTTGCACCATGCCTTGCGTCCGTTAGCGGCGTTTGGCTTGATTCATGGGGTTCATGAGTGGATCGAACTGTCTCTGATTTTGGATGTTCTGCCTTTTCAACATGAAGCATTAGAAGCGTATTACGGTTTGCGAACCGCTTTATTAGCCTTTTCTTTCCTATCGCTCTCAGCTTTTGGCGCGTCTTTGTTGTCCACCTCCTCGAAAATTCGGCGTTTGAGTTTGCTTCTCCCTGTTGTGATGGGCGCGGTATGGGGGTTCGGCGCACTTGTTTTGCGAAACGACCTCACAATTGAGACCGGTCTGTTGGATACAGCGGATGTTTGGTCACGGTATGTGCTGGGCATACCGTCCTCGTTGATTGCCAGCGCGGGGTTAATCGCCCAACAGCGTGCGTTCCGTTTGGTCGGGATGGCCCAGTTTGGGCGCGATGCGCTCTGGGCGGCGATTGCCTTCGTTTGGTATGGGGTGGTGGGTCAGCTTTTTGTCCATACCAGTTCCCTGCCGCCCTCCAATACATTAAATGATGCGTTGTTTGCCGCCTGGTTTGGGTTTCCGATTCAAGTCGTGCGCGCCGTCACGGCGGGAATTGCGGCGGCGTTTGTCGTCCGGTTTTTACGGGCGTCCGAGGTGGAAAAACAACGACAAATTGCCTCCTTGCAAGCGGCCCGTTTGCAAGAAGCGGAAGAAAGGGAAATCATGCGGGGGGAAATGCTCAAACAGATTGTGGCCGCACAAGAATCCGAACGCCAACGGATTGCGCGAGAACTACACGACGAAACCGGACAGGCGTTAACGGCCATTGGCCTGGGTTTACGCGGGGTCGCCACGGCCCTGCCGGAAAATACCCAGTCTGCCACTCAAAACCTGCGCCGTTTGGAATTCCTTGTTTCCCATTCTTTGACCGAGCTCCAACGGTTGATTGCCGACCTGCGCCCTTCGCATTTGGACGATTTGGGTCTGCCCGCGGCCTTGCGCTGGTATGCGGGAGAGGTCAGTCAGCGTGCTCCTCTCAACGTGCATGTGGAAATTCGGGGTGAAGAACGTCCTCTGCCCGCACCGCTCAAAATTGCGCTCTTTCGAGTTGCACAAGAGGCGCTCAACAATATTGTTAAACACGCAAAGGCCCATAAAATTGATGTGCTTTTGCATTATGAAGCCGAGGAAGTATCCATCCGTGTGCAGGATGATGGTGTTGGGTTTGAGGTGGAGAGTTTGCCGAAGAAAAAACGTTCAAGTTGGGGGGTGGTGGGGATGAATGAGCGGGCGAACCTGCTGGGAGGCCGGTTTGAAATTCAATCCCGCCCTGGGGTGGGGACCCGCGTGGAAATTATGATTCCCTACCAGCAAGGTGGGGAGGAAAACCTGCTCCGGTTGGAACCTTGAGAACGGCACATTTCCTATAATCTGGTTTCGCCGGAATTCCTGAAACTACGCAGAGATTTGCCTGAAAGGATGCGATGAGGATGTCAAAAACAAAATTAGTGCTCGTGGATGATCATGCGGTCATTCGGCTGGGCTTGAAAATGCTACTTGAAAATGAGACCGACCTGGAGATTATTGGCGAAGGGGAAAACGCCGCGCAGGCCGTAGAATTGGCTGTGCGCTTGCGCCCGAATGTGATGTTGCTCGATATTGGCCTGCCAGACGTTTCCGGGATCGAGGCCGCGGCCCAAATCAAACGGGTGGCCCCAGAAACGGCGATTGTTGCCTTGACCATTCATGAAGACGAGGAATACTTTTTCAAAATGCTCGAGGCGGGGGCGACTGGGTACGTGCCCAAACGAGCCGCCCCGGAAGAATTGCTGACGGCTATTCGGGCGGCGGCATCCGGGGAAGTGTATCTGTATCCTTCGTTAGCGAAGTTGCTGGTTAAAGATTTTCTCACGCAGGGCAAACCGGTGGAAAATTCCCTGGAAGAAGAACTGACGGACCGCGAACAGGAAGTGCTCAGCCTGTTGGCGAATGGCGATAACAATACCGAAATCGCTGAAAAATTGGTGATCAGCCCCAAGACCGTAGCCCGCCACAGGGAAAATATCATGCGAAAACTGGGGCTTCATTCCAGGGTGGATTTGGTCAAATATGCCATTCGAAAGGGCATAATTCGAGCCTGAAAACGGCTTATGGGTCAAACACCCCACGCGCGTGGGGTGTTTTTTGTTAACTACCCCAAAGACCTGATGGGGTTTGGGCGGTTTACCCCATTAAATAAATTGGGCGGAAGCCCAATTTACCCCCTTCTCATAAAAGACTAAACTATATCCAACAGCCCAGATAAATCTCTTGTTCCAAAGATATACATGCGAAGAAATGTATTCACCAAAGAACTTATCGGGCTACGGAGACCCAAAATGGAAACCACCGTTCTTCTCTCAATGGTCCTTTTTACCCTCGTCCGACTTGTCCTGCCGTTTATCATCTTGATTGCCCTCGGGATGTGGTTTGAACGGAGAAAATCCCACTCTTAGTTTCTTTTCATAGGTGCAGTGATGACAACCTTCGAAATCCTTTCTTTCCTGCTCGGTATCTTCCTGCGTTTGGCTCTTCCGGTTGGCGCTACAGCTTTCGGGGTGTGGCTCCTTCGCCGCCTCGATGCCCGGTGGCAATCTGAAGCCCTTCGGCAGGCAACCCATGTTGGTGGGGTGACTATTCCGGTACAAATGTTAAATTGCTGGGACGTGCACGATTGTGCGCCCGAACGAAGAGCCACTTGTCCGTCCTATCTTAATCCTGACCTCCCTTGCTGGGAAGCACACCGTGTCAATGGGCAACTCCAAGAAGCCTGCCAGGGATGTGCTTTTCACAAAACAAAATCTTCAACAATTGCAGTCCCGGTCCAATAAACAAAATCGGATTGCCTTGGAGAAAAAATGTTCAACCTTAAGTTTTTCTACCGTTTCTTATTGGGGTTATGCTTTGCCATCCCCGCCGCCCTGACCGTTTATGCGACAGGTCAGGCAAATGCCCTTCCTCAGGCGGAACTCCCCGCTTCCCCAGAAAATTGCAACGAATGTCATGAAATTATTCGTAGCCACTGGGGCGAAAGTGAACACGGAAAAGCGGTCAGTGACCCGGTTTTTCAAAAGGCCTGGCAAGAAGCCGGTAGCCCGAATGAATGTCTTGCTTGCCATACCACAGGCTTCGATCCCGAAACGGGAACCTGGGAAGATGACGGTGTGGCTTGCGCGACTTGCCATTCGCCTATTCCGGCCAATCACCCGGATGAAGACATTATGCCCACCGAAATTTCTTCCCGGTTATGCGGAACCTGTCACTTGCAAACGCACGAAGAATGGTCGGATAGCACGCACGCTCAGGAAGATTTGAGCTGTATTCGCTGTCACAACCCCCATACCACGAACTTGCGGGCCGCCGATACCCAAGAGCTTTGCTCCTCCTGCCACAACGACGAAGTCCACTTTTTTGAATTCACCATTCACGCCCAAGAAGGTGTGACGTGTATGGACTGCCACTTGCAGGTTTCGGAGGTTCAAATGGGCGAAGGGCACGGTGCTCGTCATCATACTTTCACCGTAGAGATGGACACCTGCTCAAAGTGCCACACGCTCGATATGCACTATCCCGTCAGTGATGGCAGTGCCACTGGTTCCTCAGACACCTCCGTGTCTACCGCCCCCATGATCGGCGAAGAGATGTCCGTCGTAATGGAAAATTCTCTTGTCCAGGCGGAACCCAACCCCGCCAGCCCTGTTGGTTACTCTCTGCTTGCCGGTCTCGTCGGTATGGCCTCTGGCATGATCCTCGCTCCCTGGTCGGAACGCTGGTTCCGCCGGAACAACAAATCATAATCCCTGGTATTAGGAGCCTCCACCATGAACAACCCTGAAACCTCTCTCGGACGTCGAAATTTCATCAAACTTGCCCTGGTTGGCGGTGCGGTTGCGGCAGGGGCAAAAGCCCTCCCGAAGCCCGCCCGGTCAGGGGCGGAAGGCAGTAGCCCGTATCGCTGGGGCATGGTTATCGACATCGAAAAATGTATCGGCTGTGGATATTGCACAATGGCTTGCAAAGCCAGTAATGATGTATCCCCTGAAATTTATTGGAATAAATTGTTTGAACTGGACGAAATTCAAGGCGAAAAACGCTATATGACCGTCCCGTGCCAACATTGCGAAAATGCACCCTGTGTTGATGCCTGCCCGGTCAAGGCGACTTATCATCGGGCGGACGGCATCGTCATGATGGATTATGACCGGTGCATCGGTTGCCGCTATTGTGAAGTCGCCTGTCCATATGGTGCACGGTCCTTCAACTGGAAAGAATATGTCGGAGAAAATTCCCTGGTGCCGATGTGGGGCACCCCGGACGTGGAACGGCGCCCGCGTGGGGTGGTGGAGAAATGTTCCTTCTGTTATCAAAAGATTGACCGGGGGTTGGAAAATGGGTTGATGCCCGGCGTTGACCCGGAAGCGACCCCCGCCTGTGTCAGCGTTTGCCCCACGGGAGCCAGGGTTTTCGGCGATTTGAACGATCCCACCTCTCCCGTAAGCATTTTGTTAGAAAAAAATCATGTCACTCGCTTGCGCGATGATTTAGGTACTGAACCTCGCGTTTATTATATTCACGCTCACTTTAACAGCGAAAACCAAGAAGACATCACTACGGAGGTATGCGAATGATTGCCCCCACTCTCACACAAAAACTTCGTGCCACCCCTTATCAGCTTTGGCTTGGCATCTTAATTGTTTTGATGGCCGCCGGTGCGACCGCTGGAATTATGGTCTTTGTTCAGGGCTTGCACCTGACCAATATGAGCGATCTGGTCCCCTGGGGCCTCTGGATCACCGTTGATTTGTCGGCGATTGCGTTGAGCGCAGGCGCCTTCCTTCTCTCTGCCGCGGTGTACCTGTTGGGCCTTAAGCGGTACCAGCCCCTGGCCCGCACAGCAGTGTTTATTGGTCTCATTGGTTATAGCATGGCGATGCTCATGTTGTTGATGGATATTGGCCGCCCTGACCGGTTCTGGCACGCGATGGTTTACTGGAACCCTCACTCTCCCCTCTGGGAAGTGACCATGTGTGTGATGTTGTACTTTTCCGTTCTCATTATGGAAGTTCTCCCCATCTTTGGGCAAGCGGAATGGTTTCAAAAACGTTGGCCTGCCTGGTCGCAACGGTTTGATAAACTTCACCACCTGGCGCCGGTTTTCGCCGTGATTGGCCTGTGCCTTTCGATGCTCCACCAGTCTTCGCTAGGCGCCACCTACGGCATCATGAAAGCCCGCCCGATTTGGTACCGCCCGGATATGGCCGTGCTCTTCATCGTCTCGGCGATGGCGGCTGGCCCCTCGATGACGCTGTTGGCGACCACCCTGGCAGGTAAGTTCTCAAAACGTGCAGTTGTAAACGAAAAACTTATCGATGGCATCGCTTACTTTGTCGGTTGGGTTTTGGCCGCTTACTTTTACCTGCGCTTTTGGGATATGCTCGCCATGAGCTACACGATTGAACCCGGACGCACCGAAGGGTTGAAAGTCCTCACCAGTGGGCAGTTAGCCTTCAATTTCTGGATTGGTGAAATGTTACTGGGCGCGCTCATTCCGATGATCATTTTACTCAGTGGGCGGTTACGCCGGTACCCACTGCTTCGCTCCCTGGCCTTGTTCCTGGTGGTCGGTGGGTTGGTCGCTTACCGATGGGATACCAACCTCGTGGGGCTAACGGTCACCATGACCAGCCTCCCCCAACAATTGGCTCCCATGTACGTCTCTTATACGCCCTCTTTTGTGGAGTGGGCCACGGCCATCGGCGTGATCGCTTATGGTTTTCTGGCCTTTACACTTGGGGTGCAATATCTGAACGTGGTAGATCACAAGGAAGTTGACCACGTAGTGGAAACGGTGGTTGAACGGCCCCGCCTGGCTGTGGGTCACTCATAGCCTTCTCCTTCATGGATTTGAACGGCGTTCCCAGATTATGGGAACGCCGTTTTCATTTCCAAAAACCGATTTTCTTTTCACCTTGATATAATCCCCTCCATGCCAACGATTTCCCAGGTTTCCCCCATGCGCTCTGCCACACTCACCCGCCACACGAACGAAACCCACATCACCCTTACCCTGGCCCTTGATGGCACCGGGCAAGCGGACATCCACACGGGGATTGGTTTTCTCGATCATATGCTCACCCTGTTTGCCGCACATGGGTTGTTTGACCTCACGGTTCACGCGGAGGGGGATTTGCACATTGACGAACACCACACCGCGGAGGATACGTTGATTTGTCTGGGGAAGGCGCTCGATCAGGCGCTCGGGGACCGGCGCGGGATCACCCGGACCGCGCACAGTTACGTGCCGATGGACGAGGCGCTCGCGCGGGTGGTGATTGACCTCAGCGGGCGGGCGTACACCGTGTTTGACGCTGAATTCGCCACCCCCCGCGTGGGACAGCTCTCCACCGATCTGATCGGGCACTTGTTCGAGACGTTTGCCACGCACGGACGGTTTAACCTTCACGCGGAGGTCCTCGCGGGGAAAAATGATCACCACAAAATCGAAGCCCTTTTCAAAGCCCTGGCCCGTGCCCTCGACGCCGCGACCCAACTCGACCCTCGCCGCGCGGATGTGCCGAGCACAAAAGGGACGCTGACCGAATAAAATGACCTACCCCCTTCTTTCCTACCACGGCGGGCACAGCGGCGACCTGTGCGACCACGCCCACGATACAAAAGCCGCCCTTTTGGAAGCGTACCTTGCGCGGGGTTTTACCCACGTTGGGATCACCGAACACCTCCCACCCCCGGAGGATGCGTTTCTCTATCCGAGTGAAATCGAAAAGGGGCACGATGCCGCGTATCTGCAACGGGTGTTTGACGAGTTTCAATTTCACACCCGCCCCCTGCTCCGGCAACAGTACGGGGACAAATTTCACCTGGCTTTTAGCTTTGAAACGGAGTGGTATGGCAAGCACCCGGCGCGGTGGCTCGAGAAAAACATCGAAAAATACCGTCCCGATTATGTGATCGCTTCGGTACATCATGTCAACGACATTCCCACAGACATGACGCTTATTGAATTTGCGAATGTGGTGCGGATGTTGGGCGGCGTGGATGAGGTGTTTCAGGCGTATTATGACCGGCAGTTTGCGCTGTTTTCCACGCTTGCGCCGTACGCGTCCCAAATCCCCATCGTGGTGGGGCATTTTGACGTGATCAAGCTCTTTGCCCCCGATCACGACCCCTCGGAAGAAGTCTGGCGGCGCATGGTGCGGAACCTGGATTTTGCGATTGCGAATGAGTATGTGTTTGAGGTCAATGCGCGGGCGTTCAAAAAAGGGCTGGGCGAACCGTATCCCTCTGAACACTTGCTCACCCAAATTTGCGATATGGGTGGGGAGATTACGTTGGGGGATGATTCCCATGCGGCGAGCGAGGTGGGATTACATTTTGAGGATGCGCTCCCCGTGGTTCGTTCGATTTTTAATGAAGTGGTGGCGTTTGAGTGGGGTGATCAGGGGTGTGGGGAGGGGGGGCGATTGGAAAAAGTATATCTCCCGCTTTAAAAGGTTTTTAGGGATTTACAGAAAATCACGTTGCGGAAAAAAGGAGGCGCGGAAATTTCTATATATTTCCGCGCCTCCTTTTTTCCGCAACAAATGGTTTGTTTTAGGCATTACGTTTCATTTTTGATGTCTTCGTCTCAACTCTTCTTCCACCTCCTCCAATGTCACCCCCTTTTCCGTCAGCATGACGAGGGTGTGGTAGAACAAATCTGCCGTTTCTTCGATGAGGCGTTGTTTGTCCTGCCCTTTCGCGGCGATGATGACTTCGACGGCTTCTTCGCCGACTTTTTGGATGATGCGATCTTCTCCGCTGGCGAAGAGGCTGGTGGTGTAGGAGCCTTCGGGGAGGTTGGTTTTGCGGGATTGGATGAGGTGGGAGAGTTCGTGAAGCATGGGTGTTTTAGCAAAACGTCAGATTGAGGTTTCTTTATCTGCCAGTAATTGCTTAAGGCTCTCTTTGTCTGGCAACACGGTTTGATAACGACTAGCAAAAATACTGTCGTTATTTTCTGGGAGTGTCATTTCGACTAAGGTTTTGTTTTTGTCTCTGCACAGCACAATTCCCACCGTTTTGTTTTCTTCTGGCAATTTTACGAAGCGGTCATAATAATGAACATACATCTGCATTTGTCCCAAATCCTGATGAGTCAGTTCGCCAATTTTCAAATCAATGATCACAAAACAACGCAAGAGCCGGTTATAAAAAACTAAATCTATGCGGAAATGTTTTTCATCAAACGTCATGCGAACTTGCCGACCCACAAATGTAAACCCCTTGCCTAGTTCCAGGAGAAAATGTTCCAGTTTATCAATCAAATGTTGCTCAAGTTCGGATTCTGAATAGCGATATTTCTCTGGCAGGCCTAGAAACTCCAACACATAGGGGTCTTTAATGACATCCATTGGCTTTTCAACTTGTTGACCGTATAAAGATAGTTGCTTAATCCCCTCTTTATCCCGACTTAGGGCGAGACGATGATAAAGGGCTGAGTCAAACTGGCGTTGCAATTCACGTAGACTCCAATGGTTGCGGTCACATTCAATTTCATAAAATTGGCGTTCAGCCATATCTTCAATCCGCATTAACTTCAAATAATGTGACCAACTGAGACGGAAAATAGAAGGTTGAGATTCCGCAGACGCTTTCTGCGAAATTGAATAGGTGAGATAAAACTGGCGCATCTGTTCCAAATTTCTTTCCGAAAAACCTTTTCCGAACTCAACGGTGAGCCGTTTAGAGAGTTCCTTTAAGACCTGTTTGCCATATTCGGCTCGCTCTTTCCCTTGTTGTTCTACTTCTACAATCATTCTCCCGATTTCAAAATAGGTAGAGACCATCGTTTGGTTGACAGTTCTTATGACTGTGTCTCTTGCGGATTGCAATAACTCGGCAATTTGACTGTAAATGGTATCTATTTTGATAGATTGGCTCATATTTCAAATCCTATTCTGTAAACCCCTCATCGTAAACGTCATTTTCTTCACTTGTCCAATCCTGGTATGCCTTTGACTGCATTTGTGTAGTCAGCCAGTCCGAGGCCGTATCTCGTTCAGCCAGATATTGGGTAAAGTCGAGAATGACAGCCAGTTTTGTGTCCGTTAACGAATCAAGCAGAGAAGTGATTTGTTTTTTCATTTCCAGAGGGGTCATAAGAGGTCTCTTTTGCGTGAGAATTCGTCGCCGTAAAATTATAACGCAGAAGAAAATTTGGGGCGAACCGGGGCAAAACAGGCCATGTCAGCAAAAAAGGTCAAATCCGGGGTGTTGAGATGTAGAACGCCAAACGTATTCTGTAATTCGCGGTGCATCCGTCCTTCAAATTCTGTGACTTGCGCGTCTTCGGTGGGGGTCAGACTTTCGATGCCGTAGGCCAACGTGATATGAAAGGTGTATGCCACATGATTGGGGTGGCGGATGCCGAAGGCCGCGGAAAGCTGATCCCGGAAGCCGCGAATTTCCCGTTCAACTTCCGGCGTGGCAGGTTGGATGTTCATCCCGAGGTAGTCGTGACCATAAAACGAACGATATTGCATGGAGAATCCTGTGGGTTTGAGGAGGTTCGTCCACGCAGTCCGCAATAAATCATCCACCTGTTCGAGTGGTGCCTCCAGCGGTAGTTTGGACGTCCAGTTTTCTGCGGCCCGCACCTGATCGCAGACGCCATCAAAGACCGTCATGTGATAACTGGAAGGGGGTAAGAAACTGTACCTTTTCCCCCAGGGCTGTGTTTCGGCCTCCCGTCGGACGCGCAGAAGCAACTCGAAGGTGGTTGAATCCTGAGGGATGTGGCAAATGACGGTGTTGCCGGGGAATTCTTTGGTTGTGCCGTCCGGTTTGAATTTTTGGCCGACGGTGGGGGTGTATTTTGGGGATTCTTGGGTGGGCATGGTTGATGCTCCGAGTTTGACCAATCACTTAGACGGTAACTTCGTGGTGTTTATGGGTGCCTAAATCTCGTCGAATTTTTCCTTCCCGAAGGAGTAACCCCAGCAAACTGTAGGATAAATAATCTTTTTGTTTTCCTTGATAATCACTGCGAAGTCCTAATAGGCTAGCAGCGTCTGAATTCGTGATTCCGTCTGGATTTGCTTTTACCAACTCTAATATTGCCGTCTTGAGCAA
>JABWBV010000581.1 GCA_013359445.1 Anaerolineales bacterium
GAGCACCAACCCGACTTCTTCCATAATCTGGCGGCGGATAGCCGTCACCCGGCGGAGCAGGTTATCGGACTTGTCTTCATCCACGAGGGGAACCAACCCGTACCCGACCTCGACTTCCATCGGATCGACGACGAGATTTTTCATCATTTCCTGGGGAGATTCCGCTTCCTTCTTTTCCGGGGCCTGCGCGGTCTCCTCGGGGCGAACTTTTTCCCCAACCCGCACGAAGTACGCCGCACTCCCCAACCCCGCGCCGACGAACAAAAACGGCAGTTTCGGCATCCCCGGCACGAGCGCCAGCACCCCCATGATGATCGCCCCGGTCAACAGCATGTTGAAGTTAGAAAACTGCCCAGCCATGTCATCCCCCAGCGAAGTTTCGGACGCCGAACGGGTGACGAGCATCCCGGCCGCGGCGGAGATCAACAATGCGGGGATTTGGATCGCCAACCCCGCGCCGACCGTCACGAGCGTGTAACTTTGCAGGGCCTCGGTGAGCGACAACCCGCGTTGCACCATCCCGATCACAAATCCGCCCAAAATATTGATGACGGTCACGATCACGGCGGCAATCGCATCGCCTTTCACAAATTTGCTCGCGCCGTCCATTGCCCCGTAAAAATTCGCTTCTTTCTGAATTTCCTTGCGGCGAATGCGGGCTTCGGCCTCGGTCAGCAGTCCGGCGTTCATATCGGCGTCAATGGACATCTGCTTCCCAGGCATCGCATCCAGGGTGAACCGGGCGGCGACCTCCGCCACACGTCCGGCCCCGGAGTTGATCACCACCCACTGAATGATCATCAAAATCAAAAAAACCACGATCCCGATCACGTAGTTGCCCCCGACGATCAGCTCCCCAAACGTGGCGATCACCTTCCCGGCATCCCCCTGCAACAAAATCAACCGGCTCGCCGACACATTAATCCCCAACCGGAACAGCGTCACGAGCAAGAGCGCCGTCGGAAACATCGAAAAATCGAGCGGGCGACTGATGTTGATGGTAAGCAGGATGACACCCAGCGAGATCGCCAAATTAATCACGATCAGCAAATCCAACGCCATCGCAGGCAACGGCACGATCATCATGCCAATGATCAGCACGATGCCGAGGGCCATAAGGGCATCTTTGGAGGTGGCGAGGGAGCGAAGGGGGAGGGAGGGAGTCATGGGGGGGGAAAAATAGTCAATTGTGAATTGTGAATGTTTAATGGTTACGTGAGGAAAGTGATGAAGTAATGAGTAATGAGTAATGAGTTAGTTATTACGGTAGCATCCTGAGCGGAGCGGGAAGTGACTCGACTGTTCAAGTAATCTGCCTCAAGCGCAGTCGAAGGATGCGGGTTGCGCCTACGTTGCTTGTTCCGCCAATAAAGGCCTCCTCGAAGGCAGTCTTCCTCTCAAGTTGTACACATACGCCAGAATCTGGGCGACGGCGGCGAATAAGTCGGGGGGGATGGTCTGATCCACGTCAATGCTTTTGTACAGCGCACGGGCGATAGGGATGTTTTGGATGACCGGAACACTATTTTCGCGGGCAAGGGCAACGATCCGCTCGGCGACGTGGTGCGCGCCTTTCGCGATCACGGTCGGGGCGGACATGGTTTTGGCATCGTACTTCAGCGCGACGGCGAGGTGGGTCGGGTTGACGATGACGACATCCGCTTTGGGGACGTTTTGCATCATCCGGGTGCGGACGAGACGGCGATGTTCGGACTTCATCCGGCTCCGGCGGAGCGGGTCGCCTTCGCTTTGTTTGTGTTCTTCTTTGATCTCGTCCAGTGACATTTTGAGCGATTTGTTAAGTTGCCAGCGTTGGTAGCCGTAATCGATGATGGCAATGAGCATATACGTGGATGCACAGCGCATCGCCAACGCACTCGCGAGGGCGAGCCAGTTGTGGATGGCATCGGGCAGGGGCGTATGGACGAGGCTCATCAGTTCGGCAGCGCGGGGGCGAACGAAATTGAATGCCACCCACAAAATGATGGTCAGTTTGAGGATCGCTTTGACCAGTTCGCTCAAGCCCTGCCCGGAAAACAACCGTTTGATGCCCTGGAGCGGGTTCACCCGGCTGACATCGAACACCTTCCGCTTGCTCGGCCAGTACAACCCCGTCTGCGCCACCGACACGCCCACCCCCGTGAACATCAACCCGATCAGGATCACGCCGAACATCGGGACGATCTGCATTCCGTATTCCATCAACTGATGGGTGTACCACCCGCCATTCACATCTGCCGGGGGCAGGGTCGTGAGCGAGGTGGACACCATGCTGGCGAACGCGCTCCCTAGTTTGCCGCCCGCAAAACGCAGGAGGTAAATCCCCGCGAACAGGGCGAGCGCGGCGTTCAGTTCGGGACTGCGCGCGACGCGGCCTTCACTGCGGGCCTCGTGGAGGCGTTTTGGGGTGGGGGCTTCGGTGCGTTCGGAGGACATGGGGGTGCGGGGTAGGTAAGGTAGATAAGGTAAATAGGGTAAATAGGGTAGATAGGGTATTCAACCTGCGGAGGCAGGTTTTGTAATTCGTCGGCGCGATTTCAATCGCCGGATGCATGTCCTTTTTATGAAAGTAACTCCAACATCCATTGCCCTATCATGTGGAGCGTAGTCGTAAGGGTGGGGAGAATGGTGGAGAGAGTGAGTGTCAGCGCAAGAAGACCAATCCCAGCCTTGAGCGGCATCCCCAAGAAAAAAACTTGCAACGTGGGAGCGACCCGAGCGAGCAGGCCGAGAGTGATTTCGGTGAGCAGGGCGGCGGCGACGACGGGGAGGGCGAGTTGGATTCCGGCGGCAATCAGACCCCCGGTCAGGACGAGCAGGGGTTCGGCATCCAGTTGGGGGAGGGGGGCGTTCACCGGGGCGAGCGTGAAGGTCTTTTGCAGGCCGATCAGGAAAAGGTGGTGTCCGTTCGTCACCAGGAAAAGGACGGCGGCGAGCATCGAGAAGAATTGTTGCCCCACCGCGCCGGGGTTCTCCAGCGCAGGGTTGAACAATCGCCCGGCGGAGAACCCCAAACTGGTGTCCATCATATCTCCGGCGATTTGCACCGCCCCAAACGTGAGCGTGGCGGCAAACCCGGCGAGCGTGCCGATCAGGAGCTCCTGCCCAATCGAAATGCTGAAGGTGAACAGGGACTCGGCCACGGCGTCCGCGGGGAGGGGGTTCCAGGGCAGGGTGATCATCGCCAAGATGCTTCCCAGGGCAATCTTCACCGGGTTGGGGATGGCCGGGCCTGCCAGCACCGGGATGTGGATAATCAGCGCCATGATCCGGGTGAGGGCGAGGAAGAAGAGTTGGAACTGGGGAAGGGAGATGAGCATGGGAACCAGGTGCGTAAAACGGTTGGAGATGAATATAGGATACCCCCTGGGGCTGTTTAACTTGATAAAGCACTGATGAAGGTGAAGTAAAAAAGGTGTAAAGATTTCCCCCGGGGGCTAAAGTTTTGGGTGAAGGTGCCGAGGCGGCAGTGGATGGGTGGGTAGCGCGGTTAGGCAGGGTCAGGGGTGAGGAGGCGTTCGACGCGTTGTAGGAGATCGTAGATATCGAACGGTTTGACGATGAAGTCTTTGACGCCAAAAGAGATGGCTTTTTCGACCACTTCCGGATAGCCCAACGCGGTGAGCATCACCACTTTGGTGCGTGAGAGAATTTCCATATCGTTGAGCAGGTACAGGAGGTCTAACCCGTTGACGCGTGGCATGGAGATGTCCAAAAGTATCAGGCTTGGACAGCGTTCCTCACATCGTTTTAATGCTTCAACGCCATCGTTGGCGGTGACGATGTGGTAATCGGTCTGTTTTAAGGTCATCACAACAAGATTTCGAACGTCCGGTTCATCTTCGACGACTAAAATGGAGGGTTTCATGGGGTTGGTCCGTGTTCAAATCCTAATCACTGTGCAAGGGTTGTGTGCATTGCGTATATCCAGTAATTCTTGAAAGCGTGCGAGGTGTTGGTCGTGATGGTTTCAGGCGTGGGCATAAGGGGTTGAAACCGTCACGGCCAACCTAAAAATGCGCTTGGTTTAGGCCTTTACCGCGCCTAACATGCGTTGGAGTCTTTCGATCAACACATGACGATCAAAGGGTTTGATCAAAAAATCAGTTGCGCCATTTTCGAGGGCCTCTTGCACAATTTCCCGGTGGCCCAGAGCCGAGATAATCAAAACGGGCACATCTCCTAAGATGTTTTTTTCTTTCCAATGGCGTAAAACTTCCAGGCCGTTGAACCAGGGAAGGAGTATGTCCAAAATCACCAAATCCGGGCGATATACTTCAAAGCGCGCGATGGCATGACGCCCATTATTCGCGGTGACGATGTGGTAGTTTTGTTTGGACAACGTGAGGATGAT
>JABWBV010000582.1 GCA_013359445.1 Anaerolineales bacterium
CGCCCCCTCCGAAACGAGCACCACGTCCGAGGCAAGCACCAGCCCCAGCGATCCCCCGGTGACGATGCCATGCACGGCGGTGATGATCGGGAGAGGGAAGTCGAGCATGGTGAGGATCACCTGGTTCAACAGGCCGACGATCCGGTGGGAGTATTCTTCTAACGCTCCCACTCCCCTCTCCCCGCGGGAGAGGGGCTGGGGGTGAGGGAGAAGGTGATCGGCAAAGCCCTGTAAGTCACCACCCGTGGAAAACGAACGCCCGTTGGCTTGCAACACGACCGCGCGGATGTCCGGTTGGGCGCGGAGGGTCTCGAAGGCGGCGAGGAGATCTTCGAGGAGTTCGGGAATCAGGCTATTGTGCCGTTCAGGGCGGTTGAGGGTGAGCGCCGCCAGATGCGGGGCAAGGGGTGGATTGAGGGTGAGGAGGACGAGGGCAGACATGATGCTTTCAAGAGTGTAGTAGGGGGTGGTTACACTGAGGTTGCAAATATTCCCTTACTCCTTTTGGAGACAACAGGAACTGAGCAGAAGTCATAGGAATTATCGGCAAATTGCCTTATAATTTTCATGATAAGCCCAACAAAGGAAAAACGATGTTGTACGATATTTTAGTAACGAAAATCAGGAATAATCAATACACCGCCAGAGTAATGAATTTGCCGGAAATTATCGTTTCAGGGAAAAATGATCGCAAAGTGGTTGAAAAAGCGCGGGCCGAAATTGCAAAGGTGCAGGCAAATAGCACAATTATTCGCGTTGAGGTACCTGCTTTAGCGAGTGAAAGTAATGATCCCTGGTTGCGCTTTGCCGGAATTTGGGAACATGATCCGGATTGGGAGATGTTCCAAACGGAGATTAAACATTTTCGGGACTCGATTGATCACCAAACCGGGATGGAAAATAGTTCCTGACCTTCAACTCACCGATTGGTCACACAAGGCTTAAAAATAAACTGCGGAAGCCTGGGCTTCCGCAGTTTATTTTTAAGGAAATTCACAATACCTCAAACGCCAAAAACGTCTGCTTCTTCTCCCCCTCCCCCCGCTCCACAAACACCGCCTTCAACGGCGTCTCGATCTTAATCGCCTCCGGGTGCGCCACATCCACCCCTAAAATCTGCGCGCTGATCGCCGGACCGTCATTCAACTCGACAATGCCGGAACAGTACGGATGATTGCGCCCGTACCCCGCTTCGAGCATCATTGTCGGGGCAATTTGAATGACCGTGTACGCCGCCAGTTTGCCTTCTCCGTGCAGTTCCATCCAGGTCATTTCGTGACTGCCGCACGCCGAACACATTGGGCGCGGGGGCAGATAGGTTGCGCCACACGCCAGGCATTTCGCCCCCATCAGGATGTGGCTATTGAGAAATTTTTGATAAGCATCGTGAGAAAAATCGTTGTTTGACATGGGTTATCTCCGTTCATAAATATGCACCACCGCCGTCTGCCCCGTCCCGCCGACGTTGTGCGTCAAACCCACGCGGGGGGAGCCGTTGACTTGCCGCGTACCCGCCTGCCCGCGTAACTGTTTCCAGATTTCGACCGCCTGCCCCGTCCCGGACGCGCCGACCGGGTGGCCTTTCGACTTCAAGCCGCCCGATGCGTTGATCGGTTTCGGCCCCAGGCGGGAGGTCAGCCCCTCTTCCGCGGCGCGGAACCCGTGCCCGGCGGGGAAAAAGCCCAGGTCTTCGGTGGCGATCACTTCGGCGATGGTGAAACAATCGTGGACTTCGGCCAGTTGGATGTCGGCGGGGGTGAGGCCGGACATGCGGTAGGCCTCCTGCGCGGCGAGTTGGGCGGCGCAGAGGCGGGTGTAATCGCCCCGGTCGTGCAGGGCTACGTCACTCGCCTGCCCGGAGCCGGTGATGTAGATCGGGGTGTCGGTAAACTGCCGGGCGAGGTCTTCGCTCACGAGCAGGAGTGCGGCGGCCCCATCCGAGATCGGGGAGCAATCGAACAGGCGCATGGGCCAGGCGATGACCGGGTTCGAGCGGTCGTCGTGGAGAAAGGCCATTTCGTCCGCCCAACCGGGGAGGGGTTTGCCTTTCGCTTGTGCGGCGGCGAGTTTTTTGTCCATGATCGAGCGGATGGTCGCGCCGAATTGGGCTTTTTCGTTCAGCGCGCCGTTTTCGTGGTTTTTCAGGCCGACGCGCATGAAGGATTCGGGGGTTGCGTCGTAGCGGTGCATGTAGGCCGTGGCCATCGCGGCGTAAAAGCCAGGGAAGGTGAACCCCGCGGGGGTTTCGTACAGCGTATCGGACGCGGTCGCGAGGGTGTCGGTGACGCGGTCGGTGGCGAGGTCGGTCATTTTTTCGATCCCGCCGACGAGGACGATGTCATACAACCCGGACGCAATCGCGAGGATGCCCTGACGGATCGCCGTCCCTCCGCTGGCACACGCGTTTTCGATGCGGGTAGCCGCGCGGGGTGCGAGTCCCGTCCAGTCCGCCATGATCGGGGCAGTGTGCCCCTGGTTTTCGAACAGATCACTGCTGTAATTGCCGATGAACAGGGCCTCGATGTCTTTGGGGTCAAAGCCTTTGTCCACCGAGGTGATCATTTCCTGATAAGCGTCCACGAACAGGTCGCGGGTGGCTTTGCCGGGGAATGCGCCAAATTTGCTCATGCCTGCTCCGACGATGGCGACGCCGCGGGCGAGGGTGTGGGGTTTGTGGGTCATGGGGTGCTCCTGGGGGAGGGGGGAATGGGTAGATAGGGTAAATAGGGTAGATAGGGTAGCTAGACGGAGGGGGATTCTGAGTCGGGAGAGGTAGAGTCGGTGGTGTCGTAGAAGGCGGAGTCGTCGCGGATGATGTGGTTGCCAAATTCGGCTTTGCCGGCTTGTTGACGGCGGATGTAGGTCATAAAACCGTTCAGGGCAATTTCCGTCTGTTTGATCAATTTGTAAACTTGATCAAAATAGGCTTGGGGGATGTAATTCAGCACGAGGGCGTTAGTGAAATGGGCCTGGGTCTCTAGCAATTCTCCTCGGGCAATGGCGTAATAACGAAGGCTATCCAGATAATGGTAGCGTCCATATCATTCGCCAATATTTGCCGAGATACTCTTTGATGACCGTCGAATCTGAACAGCCATATCATATTTTTCTTCTGACGGAAGGTTGCGCGCCAATTCATGGGCATTCACGACAACATCCAACGCCAGTTTGTAAAATTCCAGATCATCCAGCCCGCGATTCCCTGGTGTGCCGGGAGATTGATAGTTCGCTCGTTTGAATTGCATGGGTGGCTCCTGGGGGGGGAGATGTAGATAAAGTAGATAAGGTAAATAGGGTAGATAGGGTAAATACAGTATTTACTTTATCTACCTTATTTACCTCCCACATACCTCTCCCTCAACTCCCGTTTCAAAATCTTCCCCATCCCTGACAACGGCAACGCATCCACGATGGCGATGTTCCGGGGGACTTTGTAGCGGGCGAGGTGGTTTTTCATGTGTTCGAGGAGGTCTTCGTCGGTAGTGGTGGCTCCGGGTTTGAGGACAATACACGCGACGCCGACCTCACCCCATCTCTCGTCAGGGATGCCGACGACGGCGCACATGTGGACCGCGGGGTGTTTGTAGAGGACGTTTTCGATTTCGACGGGGTACACGTTTTCCCCGCCGGAGATGTACATGTCCTTTTTCCGGTCACGGACGTAGAAATACCATTCGTCGTCGTACTCCACGATGTCGCCGGTGTGGAACCAGCCTTCGTCGTCGAGGACTGAGGCGTCGTGATGCCAGTAGCCGGACGCACCGCTGGGGCCTTTGAGGAGGAGTTCGCCGGGTTGGTTGGGGCCGAGTGGGTGATTGTTTTCATCCACCACGCGGACATCCACAAAAAAGTTGGGGCGTCCGATACTGCCCGCTTTGCGGATGGCGTCTTCGGGCGGGAGGGCGAACAGGCCGGGGCCATATTCAGTCATGCCAAACCCTTGTTTGAACCGGATGCCCTTTTCGGCGGTGTATTTTTCGACGAGGGGGACGGGCAGGGGCGCGCCGCCGCTCGTGCAAAACCGGAGACTGGTCAGGTCAGCGGTGTCCCAGTTGGGAGCCTGGGTCAGGATTTGGTACATGGTGGGGACGGCCGCGAACACGGTCACTTTTTCCCGCTCGATCAGGGATAGCACCTGAGCAGGGTCGAACTGGCGGGTCAGAATCGTGGTGTTCCCGAAGACGATCTGCGAGGAAACGTAGGCAAACAGCCCGCCCGCGTGGAAGAGGGGGAAGACGCATAGGTAAATGTCGTCGTGGTTGAGGTCGTGGATGACGGTGTTGAGGACGTTCCAGCAGATTTGCCGGTGGCTCACCTGCGCGCCTTTGGGATT
>JABWBV010000583.1 GCA_013359445.1 Anaerolineales bacterium
ATTTTTCCTTCGTGCGCTTCGTGGCCTTCGTGGATCGAGTTTGTTTACGCTAAGAGGCTCTCCAACTGCTCCAACGTCGGCGCAGCGGTGGTCCCGCCGCGGCGGGTGGTTGAGAGGCCGCCGCAGATGTTGCCCCAACGGAGACAGGTTTCGATGGATTCCCCGCGCAAGTGGGCGGCGAGGAAACCGGCGTTGAATGAGTCGCCCGCGCCGGTGGTGTCCACCACGTCCACTTTGAGGGCGGGGGAATGCCAGGTTTGGTTCCCGGATCGGGCCAGTGCCCCGTCTGCACCGCATTTGACGAGGACGAGGGGACAATATTCCGCGAGGCGGGCGGCGGCCCTTTCCGGGTCGGATTCCCCGGTCAGTTGGCAGGCCTCGCTCTGATTGGGGGCGAAGATGTCCGTCAGGCGAAGGAGGTCGGTGAGGCCAGGGTCGTCGAGGGTTTGGGTGGTGTATTGGCAGTCGGTGTAAAGGCGGGTGCCTTGCGCGTGGACGAATTTTGCCAGGGCGTGGAATTCAGGTTCGCCCGAAAAAGGGGTATTGATCACCCAGCGTGGACGCTGTGCCCCGATCACCGTTTGGAGCGCGTGCGGGGGGAATTCATCCACGTAACTGATAAACCCCCGGTCGTGGGCAAACGAGAACGAAACACTCAGACTGCGGAGGGGCGCCGGGATGTGTTGGAACAGCGAGGTGTCCAGCCCCTCACACGCCACCTGCTCCAGCATAAATCGGCTGAACAAATCATTGCCGAACCGCGCCGCCCATCGGACACGCGCCCCTAACCGGTGTAACGCGACCGTGAGAATATACGCCCCGCCCGGCGCGATTTCCATCGCCTCCCCAAACACGTCTGCGCCCAGGCGCGGGACTTCTTGCAGGCCGGTGATAATCAGGTCGCAGAAGTAATCGCCGAAGAGGAGAACGTCACAAGAGGGGTTTGTATTCATTGAAAAAAAAGTTGTGAAGATATTTTATTCCTAAACTGAGAATTGCTGAAGCCGCGAGTGCCAGGTTCTGCCGGGTGGAGTAAAATCCCAAAATGGCAAATGTTGAATATCTGAACAAACGCTTTGCAGAAGCAAAACCGGAGGAAATTCTCCTTTGGTGTTGGGAGTCTTTTGGGGAATTGGCGGTGACCACGTCTTCTTTTCAATCACAGAGTGTAGCACTCCTGTATATGATCAGTCAGGTGGTACCGAAAATGCCGGTTTTATTTCTGGATACCGGGTTTCACTTTCCCGAAACCCTGGCTTTTCGGGATGCGTTGACCGAACAATGGGGGCTAAAGCTCGTCAATATTCGCCCGGAGGCCTTCATCACGCAGGAAAATCTAACCGAGTTGCGAAGTATCGACCCGGATTACTGTTGTCTACACGCAAAAGTCGCGCCCTTGCAACGGGCGCTTGCAGACAAAAAAGCCTGGGTTACGGGCATTCGCCGGGAGCAGACGTTTCAACGCCAAAATATTCCCTGTTTTATGGAAACTACCGGTGGTATGCTCAAAGTGATGCCCCTGGCAAGTTGGACACAAGCTCAACTCAGCAACTATATCCAAACCAACCACCTCCCCGCCCATCCGTTAAAAAATGCCGGATACTTGAGCATTGGTTGTGCGCCCTGCACAATCCCGGTGGTCAATGAATATGATGAACGTTCAGGCAGGTGGTCCACCTACACCAAAACGGAATGTGGGTTACACACCACCATGCTCTAAAACGGAGCCTGACCCCCCTCGCCCCCCTTTTTTTGGCAACTTCTATTCTTGGTGAGTTGTTACATTTGACGAATCATGGGGGTTCATCTATACTTTTTTCATGCCCAGAATTATTGTCATCGCAAATCAAAAAGGGGGGGTAGGCAAAACTACCACAGTTGCCAATCTTGGCATTGCCCTTACCAAACTTGGGTATCAGGTCGCCCTCATTGATCTGGACCCACAAGGGGCACTAACCGTCACCTTTGGGCTTGACCCCTACACCATCAAGCCCTCCATCTATGACGCGTTGGTCGCAAATGATTACCCCTTGGATGGTGTACTAAAAACCATCCAGCCATCCGCGCAAATCGCCCCAGCCAACACCGAACTCATTGCCGCCGAATACCGCCTCCTCAAAGAACCTGACCGAACCTTTCGCCTGAAAAACTCCATCGCCCGAGGCATGCAGAGCTTTGATTACATTTTGATCGACACCCCTCCCAGCTTGGGCTTGTTGACGATCAACGCGTTGGTCTGCGCGCATGAACTTCTAATCCCAGTCGCTACCGACTATCTGGCAATGCGCGGCGTGCGCGCGCTAATGGAATCGGTCTGGTTCATTCGCGAACGGATCAACCCGGAATTGCGGTTGCTAGGGCTGGTGCCCACGCTCTACCGGAAAGATTCGGCCCACGCCAACACCGTCGTATCAGAATTACGCAAAGTTTTCAAACAAAGAGTCACCCGTACCTTTATTCCCCAAGATGACGCGGCTTCCGCGGCGCCTGCGGCCCGGAAATCCGTCCTCGACTACCAGCCAGCGGCCCCCACCGCCCTGGCATATTTACAACTTGCCCAGGAGGTTGATCATGTCAGACAGCCAAACACCCGTTGAAGGAAAAGGGGATGAAATGATCCCCGAACGCGGCCTGCCATTTACAGAAGAACTGGAAGAAGAAATCGCCCCAATGCCCGAACTGGACGCCCTCCCGGCAGAAACCATCGACGACATTCTCGAACAGGTTCCGGCGGAAATCACTGGGGAAACTCCACTCCCCGCCCAAGACCTCCCTCCTGAAACCGCAGAGGAAGCCCCCCCCCTCATGGAAGCTCCCCCCACCGAAACACTCGCCCCCGAAGTTCCCCCCGCAGAAATGCCCCCTCTCGAAAGCTCCCTCATGGACCTTGAAGAAATCCGCCTACGGGAACAGGAACTGGCCGAAGATTTTCACGCCCCGCCCCCGGACTTCGAGGGCGAAACCGATGCAGAATTTGCCACCGCGCGGGTAGCCGTCCCCCTGCCTGGCCCCGACCGGGAAGCGATCATGCTCGAGAGTGGAGCCGGAATCATTCGCCAGGATGAAATTCCCTCCGCTTCTGAACCTGAGGAAGCTGAGGAATTTGAAGACGTGCCCTCCCCCCTGCCCATCGAAAGCCCTCCCGCCGGGACTACGATTCAAAGCTCCACCACCACCCTCTCGGTCAGCACCCCGGAAAAAGAAACCCACATCGTCCGCGAAGAAGCCCTCATCCGCGCCGATACGCTTGAACTTCCCGGCCCCTCAACCAGCCAAAAAGAAAGCCAGGCCCCAGCCCTGGTCAAAGACTTAAAAGCCACCAAAAAACTCCTCGAACTCCTTGTTCCCAATTCCCGCGTGGAAGATTTGTGGGAGCGGGCAGACAAATTGCAACAACAGATCTTCCACGAAATTGATGATTTGCCCACCGCACAGGAACTCCTGGAACAGGTTCGCAGTGCCAAAAACCTGATGCTGGCCGACAAAGCGAATTTTGAAGAAGCCGAACGCGCCCTCAACGAAGTGGAATATCGGATCGTGTACGGAAAACGGTTTAAGAAATGGAGTTTTTTGGGGTATCTCCTCTTGTTTTATGAAGTCGCCTTTGGGGCAGGAGCGAGTTTGGTCATTTACCTTTTGTTGCGCGCGGGCGAGACCGGCCTCAATTTGAGTGTCAACGGCATATTAAGCAGTAGCGAAGTGTTCATTGGCATTTTAGCCGCCCTGTTTGGCTGTATTGGTGGCGTAGCCGGGGCACTGTTTGCCTTGTGGCGTTACATGACCGAACAAAAATTCAATCCCCAATTCAGCATCTGGTACATCACCCAACCCATCATTGGGTTGACCATCGGCATTGTGATCTACATCATCCTCAAAATTGGGCTAAACATCACCGCCGGCACCGCGACGGCGGAAGTTAGTTCCCCATTAGTCCCCTGTGTTTTGGCTTATCTGGTAGGTTTTCAGCAAAATGTCTTTTTAGACCTGGCCAAACAAGTTTTCAAACAGTTCAAAATCGGCGGCTCCAAACAAGAAGGGGCCGGTTAAACGCCAAAACAATCAATCACCACGGGGAAAGATGGAGTTGTAATGTTATAACGACAAAAAAAAGGGTGGCAGGCGGGATCGACATCCCGCCTGCCACCCTTTTTCTTCGATTTTTATCTCTTAGCCCTTGAGAAATTACAGGAGGTTTGATGATCTTGGAAAAGACGTTGGGCAGTTGAGCCTGTACCACAAGCCCATCGTCACTCGGATTCAAGGACAATTGACCCTTAACCAAATAACCCGCGGGGAAGATACTGTTGATCCAAAGGCTT
>JABWBV010000584.1 GCA_013359445.1 Anaerolineales bacterium
CCCTACATGGCCCAAATCCTGACCGACTACGGCGGCGCAGTGTCCAGCGAACATGGCGACGGGCGCTCGCGGGGCTGGTTGAACGAACAGTTTTTTGGCCCGGAACTAATGGGCTTGTACCGCGAAGTCAAACAGGCTTTTGAACCCTACAACCTCTTGAACCCGGACAACGTGGTCAATTCCCCGCCCGTGGATATGAACCTGCGCTATCAGGAAGCGTTTAAGCCGATTCAACTGCACGAACACCTCGATTTCAGCAGTGATCAAGGTTTTATGCGTGCGGTGGAAATGTGCAATGGTGCAGGCATTTGCCGCAAACCGGGCGGGGGAACCATGTGCCCCAGCTTTATGGTGACCCGCGAGGAAGAACACACCACCCGCGGGCGCGCCAACGCCCTCCGTGCCGCCATGACCGGGCGTCTCCCCACCGACGAACTCACCAGTCCGCGCATGTTTGAAGTCATGGATTTGTGCGTCGAGTGTAAAGCGTGCAAAGCGGAGTGCCCATCCTCGGTGGATATGGCGAAGATCAAGTTTGAATTTTTGGCGCACTACTATGAAAAACACCCGGTGCCTTTACGTTCCAAAATGTTTGCGGAGATTGCCCGCACCAGCCGCCTGGCGAGTGGCCCGCTCGCCCCGCTTGTGAACGCGATGCTGGGCAATGGGTGGGTACGAAAGGGGTTGGAAAAATTTGTCGGGATCAGTCGCCAGCGCACTTTGCCGGAATTTGCGCGTGAACCATTCACCCAGTGGTTTGCAAAACGACAACGAAAATCCCTGAACACCTCTAAAGTGACCGATAACGTGGTTCTGTTTAATGACACCATCAACACCTACAACACCCCATCCGTGGCGATTGCCGCGACAGAGGTGCTCGAAGCGGCAGGGTTTGAAGTCACCCTCCCCGGCCATTTTTGCTGTGGGCGTCCGATGATCTCAAAAGGATTGCTCGAAAAAGCCCGCGAGGCGGCCCGCGAAACCGTTGAAAAGCTCTACCCCTACGCGGAGAAAGGCATCCCGATCATCGGCCTGGAACCCAGTTGTTTGCTCACCTTCCGCGACGAATACCTGTACCTCCTCCCAGGGGATCCGCGTCCCGCCAAAATCGCCGCCCACGCGGTACTGTTTGAAGAGTTTGTGGCCTCAAAAATGGCAACTGGTGCCTGGCGCGTCGAGCTTGAGCCAGTGGCGGAAAATATTCTCCTTCACGGGCATTGTCATCAGAAAGCGCTCGTCGGAACCGGCCCGAGCAAACAAGTGTTAGGCTTGACGGGGGCGGCGGTGACTGAAGTGGATTCAGGGTGCTGTGGAATGGCCGGGTCGTTTGGCTACGAGGCCGAACATTACGAGGTTTCATTGAAGATGGGGGAGCGACAGCTCTTGCCTGCGGTGCGAGAGGCGGACGGGATGGTGGTGGCCGCGGGGGTCAGTTGTCGGGCGCAGATCGCGCACGGGACTGGTAAACGGGCGTTGCACCCCGCGGAGGTTCTGCACAAAGCCCTCAAACGTCAGGCTGGTGCATGACCGGGTTGATGAATGCGTGGAAGTGATTGGGATGTATTTCTGTTCAGTCGGAGGCTTCCCGAAAAAAAAGGATGGTTCAACTTAAACAGAACACCCCCTACTTATTTTTTTGCATAAGGCATTCTCGGTAGGAGTATGATAAAATTTTGCCCCTATCCCAGGCATTGAGGATAGCTCGTGCTGAAGATTGGCGTGTGGCTGTTTGAAATTCCTACTCTTCGTGAGTACCCAACCGTTGAGAATGTTCTGATGACTAATAATTGGTATGCGTTAAGAAGTAAACCTCAAAAGGAGGATGTGGTCTGGCGGCAGTTGCAAGCCCGAGAGGTGGAGGTATTTTATCCACGTTTGCGGGTGAACCCGGTTAATCCGCGGGCGAAGAAAGTGAAACCCTACTTTCCAGGATATATGTTTGTTAGCCTGGATTTGGAAGCAGTGGGAGTTTCGGCTTTTCAGTGGATGCCACATGCGTTAGGGTTGGTGTCCTTTGGGGGTGAACCATCTGCTGTGCCAGAGCATTTGATTCATGCGATCCGGACAAAAGTGCAGGCGATTGCGGACGCGGGTGGCGAAAAGTTGAGTGGGTTAAAACCTGGGGATATTGTGCGGGTGCAGGATGGGCCTTTTGCAGGGTACGAGGCAATTTTTAATGAACAGCTTCCGGGAACTGAAAGGGTGCGTGTTTTATTAGAGTTTTTGAATCATCGGCAAGTGACGGTGGAATTAATGGCGGCACAAATAGAAAGTGTCCGCAAAAAGAACCCGAATCACTCCAATGTGGGATAATAAGTTAAAACCGAAAAGTTCTCGGCAAAGACAAACTCATCAAACTAATATATAATTTAATTAATGTCAGAAACAAACGGTACTTACTCTTCCAATCATAATGGATATAGCAACGGCAATGGAAATGGGAACGGTAATGGGGGCCCTCAATATTTTGATCCTTCTCCTAGCCTGTCGGATGATTTGCGGCGATATGTCAGTTTGATCTGGCATTGGCTTTGGCTGATCTTTATATTGACGGTTCTAGTTACGATTATTGGCTTTTATTTTAGCAAGCGGCAGATTCCAGAATATCGGGCTTCAGCAACATTGTTGATTAGCGAATCCCGAACCGTAAATGAATATGCCAATATCCTTGCCAGTGAGCGGTTGGCTCAGACTTACTCTGAACTGATGACTCAAAAGCCAGTGTTAAGTGGGGTTGTGGAGCGACTGGGATTAGCAATCGATCCAGAATTATTGAAAAATGATATTACCGTAGAAGTGGTACCCGACACGCAACTTTTAGTAGTGAGTGTAGTCGACTCGGACCCTGTACGCGCTTCGCAAATTGCCAACACGATTGGTGAAGTATTTGCAGAAATTAATGCCGCGATTCAAGCCGAACGTTACCAGGAATCGAAAACCAGCCTTTCGGCCCAGTTGTCACAAGTTGACCAACAAATTCAAGGGGTGAATGACTCCATCGCTGAGTTGGAAGATCAATTCGGGACGGAAGTGGATGCAAACGGAAGAACACAAATTGTTATTACGCCCGAACAACAGCGGGAACGTGATCGTCTTGAGGCAAATCTGGCCCTATACCAACAGATTTATTCCACCCTGTTGCAAAGTTATGAGTCGGTTCGTCTGGCAGAAATTCAAAGCACATCATCGGTGCGTTTGGTCGAGGACGCGTCTGTCCCTCGGATTGCTTTTCGGCCCAATACATTTCAAAATACCCTTTTAGCAGCGGTGATGGGGCTGATTTTGAGTGTTGGGTTAGTCTTTTTGCTTGAGTTATTGGACGATACGATTAAAGGCCCGGAAGATGTTGCACGCCATCTGGGTTTGCCCGTTTTAGGGTTCATTGGGGAGATAGATGATGATCATGGTTGGCCGATTACAGCCGTCAAACCCCGCACACCAATTGCTGAAGCCTTTCGTTCGTTACGGACTAATATTCAATATGCCAGTGTGGATCATGGGATTCGCACTTTGTTAGTAACCAGCCCATCGCCAAAAGATGGCAAATCGACAATTGCCACGAATTTAGCGACGGTGATGGCCCAAAGCGGAAAACAGGTCGCGCTAGTGGATGCCGACATGCGGCGTCCATCGCTTCATTCTAAATTGCGTTTGTCCAACCGAACTGGCTTGAGCGATCTGTTTGTACAGGCAACTGGTCAAATTCCTGCCGCTTTGCGTGAAACAAAGGTTCCTGGCCTTGGACTTATTACATCGGGTTCTTTGCCTCCCAATCCTGCCGAACTGGTGGGGTCTGAAAAAATGGGCGAAATTATGCGCCAAATGTTAACCCGGGTAGATATGGTGGTTGTGGATACGCCGCCGGTCATGGCGGTAACGGATGCGGCGATTCTCGCGCCGAGAGTGGATGGCGTCCTCCTGGTCTTTCGCCCCGGGTCAACGAAAATTGCCGCGGCCAAACAAACCGTGGAAACCCTGGCCCGAGGTGGGGCAAATATTTTTGGGATTGTGCTGAATGGAGTTGGTAAACGGGGTGCCCGATATTATTATTACCGAAATTATTATACGTATAACCAATACTATGGAGAAGCAGATGGGGTTGAAGACAAAAAATGGTTGAAGCGCAAAAAACGCCGTGAACCTGCTCCAACTGAGTGAAGGTACCCTTTGATTTTATAAACGCACCGGTGAATCCAACTTGGAACCTGGTGCGTTTTTTTATCGGTTACATTTTGCAATGTCCTTTGAAAAACTGAAACGGTTTTTTACTTCCCGCTATATGCGCCTGGGCTTTGGGGTAAGCCTGG
>JABWBV010000585.1 GCA_013359445.1 Anaerolineales bacterium
CCAAAGGCAAAGTCCTGGCCTCTTATAACCCTTCCAACGGCGAACGCATCGCCTCCGTCGTGCAGGCCACCGGGGACACCTACCAAGTCATCTCGAAAAAAGCCCAGGACACCTTCCTCACCTGGCGCAACGTCCCCGCCCCCGTGCGCGGGCAATTTGTCCGTGACCTTGCCGACGCCCTGCGCGAATACAAAGAACCCCTCGGCGACCTC
The DNA here is from genome assembly GCA_013359445.1 of Anaerolineales bacterium. Classification (GTDB taxonomy): domain Bacteria; phylum Chloroflexota; class Anaerolineae; order Anaerolineales; family JABWBV01; genus JABWBV01. The sequence goes on from JABWBV010000585.1 coordinate 213, forward strand.
GTCACCCTCGAAATGGGCAAGATCCGCGCCGAAGGCCACGGCGAAGTGCAGGAAATGATCGACATCTGCGATTTCGCGGTCGGCCTCTCCCGCCAGTTGTACGGCCTCACGATGCAGTCCGAACGCCCTCAGCACCGGATGTACGAACAATGGCTCCCCCTCGGCATCATCGGGCTGATCACCTCCTTCAACTTCCCCGTTGCCGTCTGGGCGTGGAACTCCGCCCTCGCCGCGGTCTGCGGGGACACGGTCATCTGGAAACCCTCCACCTACACCCCCCTGTGCGCCGTTGCCGTGCAAACCATCGCCAACAAAGTGATGGCCGATCATCACCTGGACGGCGTTTTCAACCTCGCGATTGGTGGTGGACGCGATGTGGGCGAACTGCTCCTGCACGACCCGAACATCCCCCTCGTCTCCTTCACCGGCTCGACCGGGGTGGGCAAACGCGTGGCCGAAGTCGTCGCCCAACGTTTTGGGCACATGATCCTCGAACTGGGTGGGAACAACGGGATCATTGTGGCGGAAGATGCTGATCTGGACATGGCGACCCGTGCAATCCTGTTCGGCGCGGTCGGCACAGCGGGGCAACGGTGTACCTCCACCCGCCGCATCATCATGCACAAAGACATCGCATCCGAACTGACCACCCGCCTGCAAAATGCCTACAAACAGGTCCGCATCGGCGACCCAATGGACGAAAACACCCTTATGGGGCCGCTCGTCGTCAACACCTCTGTTGAAGAGATGTTCGACGCCATCGAAAAAGCCAAAGCCGACGGCGGCGAAATCATCTCCGGCGGGCACATGCTCACTGACCTTGGCCCGAACTTTGTCGAACCGACGATCATCAAAATGCCCGCCCAAACGGACATCGTGAAACAAGAAACCTTCGCCCCCGTGCTGTACCTGATGGAATACGACACCATAGAGGACGCCATTGCCATTCACAACGGCGTGCCCCAGGGCTTGTCCAGCGCCATCTTCACCGACTCCATGCGGAAGGCAGAAATGTTCCTGTCCGTTGGCGGCTCCGATTGCGGCATCGCCAACGTCAACATCGGCACCTCCGGCGCGGAGATCGGCGGCGCGTTCGGTGGCGAAAAAGAGACCGGCGGCGGGCGCGAGTCCGGCTCCGACGCGTGGCGGCAGTATATGCGCCGTCAGACGAATACGTTGAACTGGTCGCGGGAATTGCCGCTCGCGCAAGGGATTAAATTTGGGGATTAAGGCCAGGTACATAGGGTAGGGGAAGTACATAGGGTAGATAAGGTATATAAAGTACATAAGGTAACGTTGTAAACAGGTAGCCGATTAAATCGGTTACCTGTTTTTTTTACCGCTCCGCTATCTACCTTATTTACCCTTCCTATCTTCTCTCCCCCGCCCCCCAATTGATTGCATTTAGAACTAACTACTTGTATCTGAGAGGTGGGATAGATAGAATCAAACCATCATTCTTAAGCACATTATTGTGCGGCCAAACGCAGACCATACCCCAGGGAACGGAACCGCACAAGTGTGTACCACCATTTTGTTCAGGAGTAAAACATGAAGAGATATAAGGGTTTAGTGACCCTCCTCAACTGGCTTATCTTGTTAGCTATTCCGCTGACCACCCTCTCGCCCGCGCTGACTCCCCTTGCGCGGGCGTTTGATTCACCAGAGGCCCTTGCCGCGTACGAAGCCCAAAACACTCCGTTCGCGACCCCCATCGTCGACGGGATCGTGGACGCCTCCTACGGCCCGCCCATCGCCAGCGATCCGGCAGATGCCCCCCAAGGCAATCTGCCGATGGATTTGCTCGATCTCTACATCACCGACGACGCGAATTATTTCTACTTCGCCTACACGGTGAATGTAGACATTGCCGCCACCAACTGGGGCAAATACCTGTTTTATATTGACACGACCAACGACGCGAACGGAGCCACCTCCGACGCGTGGGGCCGCAACGTCGTCGTCACCGACCCGCACAAACCCGAATTCAGCATCAATACCTGGGTGGATGCCCAACCCTATGGCACAGAAGACATCCAATTTTGGGGTTGGAACCAGGGCACGACCTCATGGAACAGCCTCCCGGCCATCACCGCCGCCGCACTGGGGACAGGATCTCCCTCTACCATCGAATGGCAGGTCGCCAAAGCCGATCTGGGCAACCCCTCCACCATTTGGGTGGAAGTGTATTCCACGGGCGGAGGCGGTGGCGATAACGCACAAGACACCATCAACGAACCCGTCAATGACTGGAACGCGACGGATTGGGGCACCCAGGCCACCTTACTCAACTCCAGCCAATATCCTCCCCCGCCCCTCGTCATCGTGGACGGCGTGATCGATGCCGCATATGGCGATCCCCTCGCCAGCGATCCGCCTGACGCCCCTCAGGGTAATCTGCCCATGGATTTACTCGATCTCTACGTGACAGACGACGCCGATAACTACTACGTCGCCTTCACCGTCAACGAGAATTTCGCCTCCACAAACTGGGGCAAATACATCCTATACATCGATACGACCAATGACCCCAACGGCGCCACCTCCGACGCGTGGGGCCGCAACGTCATCGTCGCCGACCCACACAAACCCGAATTCAGCCTCAATACTTACGTGGACGCCCAACCCTACGGCCCGGAAGACATCCAATTTTGGGGTTGGAACCAGGGCACGACTTCCTGGAACAGCCTCGGCGCAATCCCCGCCGCGGCGCTTGGCACAGGCGTCCCGTCCATCGTTGAATGGCAAATTGCCAAAGCAGATTTGGGAAACCCCACCTCCATCTGGTTGGAAGTCTATTCCACCGGCGGTGGAGGTGGTGACAACGCCCAGGACACCATTAACGATCCGGCAAACGACTGGAACGCCACCAATTGGAGTTCCCAGGCCACCTTACTCAACTCCACCGAATATCCCGCTCCCCCCCCACCCCCTACCGGCATCTGCACCAGTGGCGCGGACCACGACAATAACATCTTTTGGAGCGACCTCGGCCACAATAGCCGTGACGGCCTCTACCGGAATCCCGGCGGCCCGGTTGTGACTGGCACCGATGTCACCCTCCGCCTCCGCGCGGCCTGCGGCGACCTCACCAATGCCCAGGTTCGGGTCTACAATGACCGCCTCAACGTCCAAACCATTTCCAATCTGAACCTCGTCCAACAGGAAGGCCAGTATGAATGGTGGGAAATCACTCTCCCCGCCAGCGAACTCCCGACTGTGTACTGGTATCGCTTCATCGCCCAGGATGGCACCGCCACCGCTTACTATGAAGACGAAGCGGCCCGCAACGGCGGTTGGGGACAGACCGTTGGCGAATCGCAAGACAACTCCTGGCAGTTGACCCACTACGACCCGAATTTCCACACCCCCGACTGGGTCAAAAACGCTGTCGTGTACCAAATCTTCACCGACCGCTTCAACGATGGCGACCCGACCAACAACACTCCCGCCGGGTCCTTTTTCTACAACGAAACCACCACCATCATCCGCTCCAACGCCACCGACTGGAACACCCCCATCTGCGACCCCCGCGACGCGGCCTCCGACTGCCCCGGCGTGTACAGCCAAAACTTCTACGGTGGCGACCTGCAAGGGATCATCAACAAACTCGACTATCTGGAAACCCTCGGCGTCACCGCCCTGTACCTGAACCCAATCTTCGAGTCCCCCTCCAACCACAAATACGACACCACCGACTTCAGCGTCATTGACGACAACTTCGGCGACCTCGCGTTGTTCCAAACCCTCGTCACCCAAGCGGGCACCCGGGGTATGAGCGTCATCCTCGATGGCGTCTTCAACCACACCTCGTCCGACAGCATCTACTTTGACCGCTACGGGCGCTATGCCGAAGTCGGCGCGTGCGAAAGCGAAACCAGCCCCTACCGGGAATGGTACTACTTCACCGATGTCACCCCCGGCACCGGCCCGTGCGTCGGCTCTGATGGCACGCCAGAAGCCGCCACCTACACCTCCTGGTTCGGCTTTGACAGCCTGCCCAAACTCAACGCCAACATTCAAGCCGTCCGCGACCTGATCTGGGACGGCGGCTCGACCTCCATCGCCCGCTTCTGGGTGGAAGAAG
>JABWBV010000586.1 GCA_013359445.1 Anaerolineales bacterium
CTTCTCCACCAATTGTGTCTTCTGCAACTGTTCAATACTCCCCGCCCCAGCCGCAAACATGCACACACGAATCTCGCGTTGGATTTCTTCGATGGTTTGAACGGTCAGCGCCACCGATTGGGCCGCCGCTTTGAGAAATGGCCCGGCCATCCCGCCCAACGACGCGCCCAACGCGATGGACTTGGCGATGTCGATTCCTGTCCGTAACCCACCCGAGGCAATGATCGGCAGGGTGGGGGCCACGCGGCGGACATTGAGGATGGCGTCAGCGGTGGGGATGCCCCAGTCAATGAACGCGGCGGCGAGGCGTTTTTGAGACTCGGTCTGCGCCCGGTACATTTCGACTTGGGACCAGGAGGTGCCGCCCGCCCCGGCCACGTCAATGGCCGCGACCCCGGCGTTGATCAGCAAGCGGACATCCTCTTCCGCAAAGCCCCACCCGACTTCTTTGGCGATCACGGGCACGGGCAGGGCGCGGCACACCTGTTCGATTTTGCCCGCCAGGCCTGCGAACCGGGTGTCACCTTCGGGTTGGACGGCTTCTTGCACAGCGTTCAGGTGCAAAATCAACGCGTCGGCTTCGAGCATATCGACGGCGCGGCGGCATTCATCGATTCCATAGCCATAATTGAGTTGCACTGCCCCCAAATTGGCAAAGAGGAGGATGTCTGGGGCGAACTGGCGGATGCGAAAGGTTTCTGCCAGGTCGGGGTGTTCAATGGCGGCGCGTTGGGAGCCGAGGCCCATCGCGATGCCGGTGGCCTGCGCGGCCTCCGCCAGGGTGCGGTTAAGCCGCTGGGCTTCTTCGGTGCCCCCGGTCATCGAGGAAATTAAGATGGGCGCACGTAAGCCGCGTTTGAACAGGGGGAACGCTAAATCCACCGTTTCCAGATCGATTTCTGGCAAAGCACGGTGGACAAAACGATAGCGTTCCAGCCCAGTGGTCAGGCCGGAACGCACGTCTTCATCGAGGTTGATCCGAATGTGATCGGATTTTCTTGAACTAAGGGTAGACACAGGCGTAACTTTCAAAAAATCCTGGTGTTTTTCCGAGATGTAACGATCTTACCAGCCAGGATTTAAGCTGTCAACTTGGCTGGAGCAAGCCCTGATGCTTGACAGATCGGTACTGGTCATTACAATTGCGAAATTCTGAAACAGCCTGTTTCACATCACCCCTCAAATCACCCAAATTCCTGGAGGAACATATGTCCAATACTTATGATGAAATCAAAAAAATCATTGTGGAACTTCTCGGTGCCGATGCCGCCAAAATCAGCATGGACGCACGCTTCCGCGAAGACCTCGAAGCCGATTCACTCGACCTGGTTGAATTGATCATGGCCTTTGAGGATAAATTCGGGGCCGAAATTTCCGATGAAGATGCACAAAAAATCACCACGGTGGGTCAGGCCGTCGAATATATCGAAAAGAATATGTGATTTTATGCCCGAAAAACCTGGGAGGTGAGGGATGCTCATCCCCCACCTCCCAGGTTTTTCGGAACTTACTCTGCCTAAGTTGTGATAAAAAGAGACGCTTTTGGCGTCTCTTTTCTATTTAAGTTGACAGTCTGCCATATTTTGAATAATATTCCCTTAACCCCATTCCCCCAGGAGAAACCAAAATGAAAAAGCAGACCCTTTTATTCTTGATTGGCGTCACAATCTTTGCGATGCTATTCACCACCGCGTGTGGGAGCAGTGCCACAGCTGTCGCTGAACCCACCACAGCCCCAGCCGTTGAAGAACCCGCGGCAGAAGAACCCGCCGCCGAAGAACCGGTCGCCGAAGAACCTGCGGCAGAAGAGCCGGTTGCCGAAGAACCCGCGGCGGAAGAACCCGCCAGTGAAGAAATTGGCCTCGATGAAAATGGCGTGCCCTTGGATGTCCCCGTCCCGGAAGCCGCCTACGAATTACGAGTTGAAGCCAACAGCACCCGCATTACTTATAAAGTCGATGGTACGATTCAGGATGTTGCCACCTTTTTTCAAGAAGCCTTTCCTGCCTTAGGTTGGAATAAAACGCTCGGGGCCGACTCCGCCATTGGCGCGATGGGCACGCTGGGCCGCCAAAACGATGCCCTGGATAAGTTGTCCGTCAATATGTCGTTCAACCCCAATGGCAATTTTGTGCTTGTCACCATGGATGTCATCCGTGCGCCCTAACCTCCGCGCCAAATCCGAGACTTTCCTCTTGGAAGGGTGATGGGGCGTTCCTTTACCCCTCGTTCACGCTCGGTTTTTTTGCCTTTGGCCTTTCGGGGGCGGGAGAAATCCCGCCCCTTTTTTTCGCCCCAATTTCGACCAGATTGGCATACAATACCCACACAGGTTAAGCGATGCGTTCCTGACCCTGCAAGGATATCCCCAAATTTTTTAGCTCTTCGGTTACGGACAGGCTTCCCTCCTGTTCACCCCGCAAGAGCACGCGATGTATGAGGCTCTTGATATGAAAATTGCCATAATTGGCGCAGGAATTGGCGGAATGGCGGCCGCTTGGGATTTTGTACGCGCCGGCCATACCCCCACCATCTATGAATCGACCAACTTTGTCGGAGGCCTGGCCTCTGGCTTTAAAGCCCCTCACTGGGACTGGTCCGTCGAAAAGTTTTATCACCATTGGTTTCAAAGTGATGCCCACATGTTAGGGCTGATCAACGAACTCGGTCTAAACGAAAAAGTCCTCTTCCCCCGCCCCTACACCGTTCTCAACCACAATGGAAAATGGTACCCCTTCGACTCCATCCTGAACGCCCTGCGCTACCCTGGGCTGGGCTGGGGTCTCAACAAACTCCGTTTTGGTCTTGTGGGGCTATACCTCCGCACCACCAACAACTGGCGCGCCCTCGAACAACACACCGTCGAAACCTGGATGCGCAAATGGGCCGGGGACCGGGTCTACGAACAAATGTGGCAACCCCTCCTCATTGGCAAATTCGGCCCATTTTACAAAGACGTCAACATGGCCTGGATGTGGGCACGGCTCAAAGCCCGCACCACCCGCTTGGGCACCTACCAGGGCGGCTTCCAACAATTCTCCGATGATTTCGCCGAAAAACTGCGCGGCATGGGCGTCACGTTCGCGTTGGAAACCCCCATCAGCAAAATCCACCCGGACCCCGCGGGCGGCGTAACCATTCACCCCACCAACCAAGCCCCCGTCACCTTCGATCAAGTCCTCGTCACCACCTCCCCCGGCCAACTCGCCCAACTCGCCCCCGCTTTACCCCCCACCTACCTCGCCGGGCTACAAGCCCTCAAACACATGGGCGCCGTGGTTCTCGTCCTTTCACTCAAACACCAACTTTCAGAACAAGGCTACTACTGGTTCAATATCCCCAAAAACCTGGGCTACCCCTTTTTGGCCGTTGTCGAACACACCAACTTCGTCTCTCCCGCCCACTTCGGCGGCGAACACATCCTCTACTGTGGCGACTACCTCCCCATCGACCACCCCTATTTCTCCCTCAGCAAAGAAGAACTCCTCGCCCAGTTTCTCCCCGGAAAGAAGGCAGCGGGAAGCGCGGTGTTCGCCTTGGTCGCTGCGCTCGGGCTATGGCTAGTCGCCAAGAGGCATCTCTTCCTCGTCGACATCTTCTGGATCGGGCTTCTTTCGATCGGCGTCGCCTTTGCGGTCGCCTATCTTCTCGGATCGGACGACACCGAGGCCGCATGGCTGCTTGAGGAGCTGGACATAACCGGCGAGTCGGTCTAGCGGAAATACGGTAACGCGACGGGGAACCAACAATGGCAACGGTAATCTCAACAGGTCTTTTGCTCAAAGGGCTTCGCGCGGAATTCATGGCCGGCTTCGAGCAGGCCCAAAAAGACACGGTCTACCAGAAATGGGCGACGCGGGTCGTTTCCAACTCAGACTCGGAGCGCTATCGCGGCCTGGGAACGGTCCCCCAGATGCGGGAGTGGGGCAACGGTCGTGAGGTCAAGGGTCTTCGCACCGAGGCGTACAACGTCGCCAACATGAAGTATGAGGCGACGCTGGAGGTGGACCGCGACGAGATTGCGGACGACCAGACGGGGCAGATTCGTCTCCGCGCCTCCCAGCTTCCAATCCGTGCCGCGACGCACAAGGACTACCTGATCTCTCTGCTGCTCGAGAACGGAGGAACCTCCGGCTTCAACAGCTACGACTTCGACCGCGAGCAGGCGCGCGCCATACGGCGAGAGATTGTGGGTCTGCATGCCCGTACCATGATGCTGCACCTCGAGGCCGAGGAGAAGATACGCAAGATCCTGACCAAGGAGCAGTTTGACAAGATGCGGGCGCTGATGAAGGAGG